>NZ_JACHCW010000021.1:0-84638 GCF_014200825.1 Pedobacter sp. AK017 | reverse complement strand
CAATTTCATACTGCGGATAATTGTTTACAAATCGTCTTACTACATGAGAGCCGATGAATCCTGCACCGCCAGTTATTAATATCTTCTTCATTGATTCAAATTGTTATTATAGGTATTCCGGTAAATTGAGTGTTTTGGCAGCAGCCGCTGTCTGATGCGCATAAATTTTAGCCAGCAATGCATTTATAGATTCCTTAAGGTCAAACTGCAGGTCTTCATGCATTTTATAATATTTATTTAGCAGTGATGCCGTTGTTTTCACAAAATAAACGTTCAGCTTTTCATTAAACTTATAAAGTGATGAAAAAATACTTTCATTAAATTCAATAGGAATTTGCAGCAATAAATGTATCCTGAGTTCCATTTCGCTATTTAAATCCCTTGTTACTTTAAAATGATGGTTAATGCTGCCATTTAGTTTCCGCATTTTTAGCAAAACATCTTTGGAAGTTGCTTTTTTTCCGGACAGTAATTCGGAAATCCCTGCATCCATAAGCTCCATCAATTGTTCCTGCCGCTTCACCAGATCATTCTCATCTTCAAGCAATTTAAAATGGAGGTGCTCAGTCAGCACTTTATCTTTGGCAATTAACCTAAGCAACAGCTTGTCCTTCTCCTTTGCAGGAAGAGATTTGATCTCCAGTTTCAATGCCGAATGCTCACTTAACAGCATTTAGAAAGGATTATCCTGTAAATACTTTTCCCATTTCCAGGCAGACGACATCATTTCGTTCACATCCAGCTCAGCTTTCCAGCCCAGGTCTTTTGCCGATTTGGTTACGTCGCCCCAAACTTTCTCAATGTCCCCTTCCCTTCTGGCGCCTATGGTATAGTTTAATTTTACACCGGTCGATTTTTCAAATGCGGCAATGATCTCCAGTACGGATGAGCCTTTACCTGTTCCCAGGTTAAACACTTCATAATTTGTTGCTGCTTTATTGCTTTCCAAACGTTTTATAGCTGCAACATGGGCCTTTGCCAGGTCTACCACATGGATATAGTCTCTTATCGCACTACCATCCGGTGTATCGTAGTCATTTCCATAAACGGTTATCGGGCCACGTTTACCAATTGCAGACTGGGTGATAAAAGGTACCAGGTTTTGAGGTACGCCAATAGGCAGCTCCCCAATCAAAGCCGTATGATGGGCGCCTACCGGGTTAAAATACCTTAAGGAAGTTACCTTTAAGTCGGGCGTTACCGCACAGGTTTCCTGCAAAATCTCTTCTGCAATCTGTTTGGTATTGCCATAAGGTGATTCTGCTTTTTTTGTAGGCGCATCTTCTGTTACCGGCAAAACATCGGGCTGCCCATATACCGTACAGGAAGAAGAGAATACCAGATTAACTTTACTGTTAAAGGCATTGATCAGGTTGATCAGTGAATAAAAATTATTCCTGTAATATTTCAATGGTTGCTGTACCGATTCACCAACGGCCTTAAAGGCAGCAAAATGAATTACACCGGTAATGTCGTTGTTTTTAGAAACAAAATCGGCAACTTTAGCTTCATCACAAAGGTCAAGCTCCACAAATTCCGGTTTGTTCCCCGTAATGGTTTCAATTTGCTGCAATATCTTAGGGTTGGAATTCGAGAAATCATCCACAATGATTACTTCATAGCCTGCATTGTACAATTCAACCACGGTATGCGAGCCAATAAAACCGGTTCCACCGGTTACTAGTATTTTAGACATGCTTATTATTAACGGTTATATCCTGTAAAATCTTTATGTTCTTTGTTTGTTAAAGCTTCCTGGGGCAGGGATTTAAAATACTCATAAGTAATTTTTAACCCTTCGGCACGGCTTACTTTCGGTTCCCAGCCCAGTATCGCTCTGGCCTTGGTAATGTCGGGACGTCTTTGCTTAGGATCGTCTACCGGCAGGTCTTTCAATACCAGTTTCTGGCTTGTACCGGTAAGTTTGATGATCTCTTCTCCAAATTGCCTGATGGTGATCTCATCCGGGTTGCCAATGTTTACCGGAAGGGCATAATCACTCAGCAATAGCCTGTAAATGCCTTCTATCAGGTCATCCACATAGCAAAATGAGCGGGTCTGCGAGCCATCCCCAAATACGGTCAGGTCTTCTCCGCGCAGGGCCTGGCCAATAAAGGCAGGCAAAACACGTCCGTCATTCAACCGCATCCTTGGTCCGTAAGTATTAAATATCCTTACAATGCGGGTTTCCAAACCATGAAAAGTATGGTAAGCCATGGTCATAGCTTCCTGAAAACGTTTTGCTTCATCATAAACACCCCTTGGACCAACAGGGTTTACATTGCCCCAGTATTCTTCAGGCTGAGGGTTTACACTTGGGTCACCATAAACTTCTGAAGTAGAAGCGATCAGCATCCTTGCATTTTTATTTTTCGCCAAACCAAGCAGGTTGTGTGTGCCCAATGAGCCAACTTTGAGGGTTTGAATAGGAATTTTTAAATAATCAATCGGACTGGCGGGTGAAGCAAAATGAAGAATATAATCCAGCTCGCCAGATACATATACATATTTGGAAACATCGTGATGTGCAAACTCAAAATTTTCCAATCCGAATAAATGCTGTATGTTTTGCAGGTCGCCCGTAATCAGGTTGTCCATTGCGATCACATGATAACCCTCTTTGATAAATCTGTCGCATAAATGCGAACCTAAAAAGCCGGCAGCACCGGTAATTAAAACTCTTTTTGTTTTCATTAGTTATTGATAAGCTTACGGCCCACACTGTTATAATAATATCCAAGGTCGATCATCTTTTGCAGGTCATATAAGTTACGACCATCAAAAATAACTTTATTGCTCAGGGTTTCTTCCATTCTTTCAAAATCAGGGTTCCTGAATACCGACCATTCTGTTGCAATCAATAAAGCATCTGCACCGATCAATGCATCGTACTGGGTTTCAGCATATTTTATTTTATCGCCAACAAGCGCTTTAACATTGTTCATTCCTTCAGGGTCGAAAGCAGCTACAGTAGCCCCGTGTTTAAGCAACTCATCAATGATATACAAGGAAGGTGCTTCACGGATATCATCCGTTTCGGGTTTAAAGGCCAATCCCCATAAAGCAAAATGCTTACCCTTTAAATCACCTTTATAATATTTCAGCAATTTATCCACCAATAAAGTTTTTTGCTTTTCATTTACCTGCATCACAGACCTCAGGATCTGGAAATCATAGTTATGTTCATCAGCCGACTTTGCCAAAGCCTGCACATCCTTAGGAAAACAGCTGCCGCCATACCCTATTCCGGGGAAAAGAAAGCGCTTACCAATTCTTGCATCAGAACCTATACCTTTACGCACAGCATCCACATCGGCATTTACAATTTCGCAAAGGTTGGCTACTTCGTTCATAAAAGTGATCTTTGTAGCCAGAAATGAATTGGCAGCATATTTGGTCAGCTCAGAAGAGCGCTCGTCCATAAACAGAATCGGATTTCCCTGACGTACATAAGGACCATACAATTCATTCATTAACTTCTGTGCTTTCTCGCTCCGTGTTCCGATCACCACCCTGTCCGGTTTCATAAAATCTTCCACGGCCACGCCTTCACGTAAAAATTCGGGGTTAGAGACCACGTCTATTTCTACATCCGTGTTTTCTGCAAAAACAGCCTGCACCTTATCTGCTGTTCCTACCGGAACGGTAGATTTGTTTACAATAACCTTATAATTGGTCACCAGTTTTGAAATGTCTTTCGCTGCCCCTAAAATATAGGACAGATCGGCAGCACCATCTCCACCCGGAGGCGTTGGCAGCGCCATAAAAATAATCTGGGCGTCCTTAACCGCATGGGCAAGATCTGTTGTAAAGGTTAAGCGGCCCTGGGCAATGTTCCTGTGAAAGAGCACATCCAGCCCGGGCTCATAAATAGGCACTTCACCAGCCTGCATTTTTTTTACTTTGGCTTCATTAATGTCTACACAAATTACATTATTTCCTGTTTCAGATAAGCAGGTACCTGTAACCAGACCTACATACCCTGTTCCAATAACGGCTATTTTCATTGTTTATATTGTTTTTGTTTTTTAAGGTGACAAATGCAATTACGAACCATATATCCTGTTTTTTTTCAGATACTGGCCCATAATGGTTTTATATATTAATCCCGTGTTTTAATTATAATAAAGTATCTTCGGCTAAGATAATAAATAAACACACAAAATGCTTTGGCTTTATAACATCGCAATACATCTTTACGCACTATTAATCAGGATATTTTCTACATTTAATACCAAAGCATCACTTTTCAGTAAAGGCAGAAGAAATATTTTTGCCCGGATTGAAGAGAAAATAGCAGCCAAAGACCGCCCTGTCTGGTTTCACTTTGCTTCTCTTGGCGAATTTGAACAGGGCCGCACAGTGCTCGAAAAAATAAAAGAAAAGTATCCCCTTAAAAAAATCGTGGTCACCTTTTTTTCTCCATCCGGATATGAGATCAGAAAAAACTATACCCTGGCAACAGGTGTTTTTTACTTACCTCTGGATACGGCCTCAAATGCAAAGAAATTAATCGAAGCTTTCAACCCCGAGCTTGCAATTTTTACCAAATACGAATATTGGTACCACTATTTCAAAGAATTAAACAACAAAAATATCCCACTGATAATTATATCCGGAATATTCAGACCAAACCAAATATTTTTTAAACCTTACGGATCTTTCCACAGGAAAATCCTGACTTATGTAAGCCATTTTTTTGTACAAAATAAACAAAGTATACAGTTACTTAAAACGATAAATATCCGAAACGCCACATTAAGCGGCGACACCAGATTTGACCGTGTAGCTGAAAATGCAGCATCAGCAAAAAAGCTGCCGTTGGTTGAGCTCTTTTGTGGAACTGCAAACGTATTTATTGCAGGCAGCACCTGGCCTGAAGATGAGGCCCTGATTGCGGGGCTTTGCGATCAGCATCCCGGCTGGAAATTTATTATTGCCCCACATGAAATTGATCAGAGCCATATCAGTGCCATAGAAAAGCTGTTTCCACAGGCAGTAAAATATTCTTCACTTACTGTAGAAGGAACTGCTAATGGTTATGGACAGGTACTTATTATTGACAATATAGGTATGTTATCTGCACTTTATGCCTATGGCCGGATTGCTTATATCGGTGGTGGATTTGGCGCCGGCATCCACAATACACTGGAAGCCGTGGCCTTTGGCATTCCTGTTATATTCGGTCCCCGGTATGACAAATTCCAGGAAGCAAAAGACCTTATTGCCCTTGGTGCAGCAAAAAGCATTGACAACATGGCCGAACTGACTGCTGCGGCAGAAACGCTGATCAGGGATCAAGAAGCAGGAAAAATTGCAAAAGAGTATGTAATTTCAAAAACCGGTGCTACCGATCAGATCCTTAATTATATCAGCCGGTATTTTAAGCTTTAGCCATTTCTACCAGGGCCTTAATAAATTTGGGATCGTCATTCAGGCTTTCTACCAGCTGAACATGCTCGCCGCCAAGCGCCTTAAATTCTTCATGATATTCTACCGTAATTTCATAAAGGGTTTCCAGACAATCCGCCACAAAAGCAGGGCTAAAAACCAGCAGTCTTTTCTTTCCTTCAGCAGCCAGTTTCTTTAAAACATCGGTGGTATAGGGCTGTACCCAGGGTTCTTTCCCTAATCTGGATTGAAAACAGACTGTGTAATCTTTTCTGGCTATATTCAGTTTAGCAGCAATTAATTTTGCCGTGTCGTGGCCCTGCGCAGAATAGCAGAATTTGTTGGTATCATTCAGGGTATCACAGCAATTGTCTTTTTTAAGGCAGTAATGACCGGTATGATCGCACTTTAAGAGCTGACGCTCTGGTAAGCCATGAAAACTAAAGAGGACATGATCATAGGTTTCTGGCTGGTATTTCCTTGCATTCCCCGCAAAAGTCTCAATCATCAGTTCATTGTCATGAAAAGAACTGACAAAAGATACTGGTGGTATTGTTGCCCATTTGCTAACCAGTTCCATGACCAGCTGGATCACAGAACCTGAACTGGCCGATGCATATTGTGGGAACAGGGGGATTACTTTGATGCTTTCCACTAGGCCTGCTTTCATTTTCTCCAATGCAGATAAAATTGAGGGGTTTTGATAGCGCATGGCCAGTTCCACATGGTAATCCTCTCCCAGCTGTTCCTGAACCAGGGCAGCCTGTATTTTACTGAAGTACAACAGGGGTGAACCATTCTCATCCCAGATCTCTTTATACAATTTGGAAGTTTTCGGACTGCGAAAGGGAACAATGATACCTTTAACCAGCAAGGTTCTGTTAACAATGTTAACGTCAATGACCCGTTCATCCATCAAAAACTGATCAAGATATTTACGTACATCGCCAACTTCCGGACTGTCCGGAGTTCCTAAATTCACAAGCAGTATACCTTTTTTTCCCATATTTTTTGCAAAAATAACCATTCGATCCATTATTCTGTCTGAACAACTAATGGAAAGGGAATAATTACTTTTTAATGATGATAAACAATAGAATTTCTTTAAAGATTAAGCTCAGTAAGTTAACAATTCGGCCTTCACCTGTTCCATCAGCCACATTGGCGTAGAGGTAGCCCCGCAAATGCCCACTTTGTCGCCAGGACTAAACCATTCCTTGTCTATTTCTTCTGTATTGGAAATAAAATAGGAATTGTCATTGTATTTTTTGCACACATCGTATAACACCTTGCCATTTGAAGATTTTTTGCCCGACACAAACAGGATTTTATCATATTCAGCTACAAACTTTTCCAGATCGCCGTAACGGTTGGATACCTGCCTGCATATCGTATCGTTTGCCTTCACATCGTAACCGCGGCCAATCAGTTCCTCTTTAATGCTATAAAACTTATCGGTACTTTTAGTAGTCTGGCTGTATAAAGTAAATTTTTGGGGCAGCTTCACCTCGTCAAGCTCTGCTATATCCTGAAATACGATCGCTTTACCATCTGTTTGACCCTGCAGGCCAATTACCTCGGCATGACCATGCTTTCCAAATATCAGGATCTGCTCTTCTTCATCATGTGAGTTCTTGATCCTGTTCTGTAATTTTAATACAACAGGACAGGAAGCATCGATCAGGGTAAGCCCATTTTGAAGGGCCAGTTCATAAGTGGCCGGGGCCTCTCCATGTGCACGGATCAATACCTTCTCTTTGTACAAACCTTTCAACTGCTCATGGTCTATTATCCGCAGACCTTTATCAGTTAGCCGTTTAACCTCTTCATCATTGTGTACAATATCTCCAAGGCAATACAGATAATCCTCATTGTCCAGGATATCCTCAGCCATATCAATAGCATAAACTACCCCAAAGCAAAAGCCGGATGCTTTATCTATTGTTACAGCTAAATTGTATTTCATATGACATTATATTTTGAGCTCCCGCAAAATTACGTAAAAACTGTTTGATATTCCTATTTCCCTGGTTTAAATGACCTGAGTATGCGCCCCAGGATGACCTTCAATATTAAAGTAAAAAGCAAGAGCATCTGTAAGGGATGTAACAGTACCTGTACGAAAGGATTTTGCAGGGTTAGGAATGCGATCATTATCCTCGACAAAAAGATCAGTCCAAATGGCAACACTGCAAGTACCGGGTTAAAGCTGAGCAGCACCATCACCGGCCCCAGCACCACCAATGCCAGATAGCTCAGCGCTACAGGCACACTATTGCCAAAATTCAGGAACAAACGTTCCGAAAAATTGTCCAGCCCCTTCAATTCAACCTTACTGTATACAAACTTATTGGCCAGCAGGGTCTCTGCTTTAAGCTGCTGCTGTTTTACCTGCTTAACCACTTCAATTCCGGATTTGTGCTTTAACTTGTTATGCCAGTTATATTGTCTGCACAAGGCTGCATCGAAAAATAAACAGCCATTGTTACCGGCGGCAAAAGCAGGCACCCGGCTTAATCTTACTAATCTTAAGGGCAGCAGGTTTAACAGCAAAAAATCGTTCAGGGGATAAATGCACTTTTCCATAAAACCAGCAGCTATATACGTTGGCACGAGGCTTAATACTGCCAGCTCAAACACCTTTACCCTGTAAATCAGGTTATTGATCAGACCATGCCGTATAACAGTCCCGGCTTCTAAAAAAAGTAAGTATTTTCCACTTGCCCGGTTTACAAGTTCTTCTTCGTTTTCCAGCTGCTGAACAATCACTTCTGTATACTTGTACTCCTGCTGTTCAATAGCATTGAGCGTACTCTGGACACCATCTTCAGATGGTGCCGATAAAATAATGATGGAAACCTTGTCTGTAAAATGTTTTCCGTAATAACCCAGTTTGGGATTAGATAAAAAATTAAATAAAGTCACGGAAAAGCGCAGTACCAGAAACACAAGAACTGCATATACAAATATCATCATACCAGCGCCTTGCTTTGTTTTTTTAAGGAATGCTCGTAGTGTTTGTTATATTCGCTCTTTAACAGCTGTAAGCTCGTGTGTTCTTCTGCCTCCCAGCTGGACAGGTAAGTATAAACTCCAGGTTTTCTTGAGGTATGATCTACGAGGTTTGCGGCAAAGACAATCTGAAATTCTTTTTTTGAAGCATTTATCACCTGCATTATCCCTTTCTCAAAAGCAATGCTGTCTATGTAAACAGAATAACATTTCCCCTGCGGGAACATCAGTACAATATTAGCCGGATCATCGAGTAACTTGCCTGCATACAACAGGGTTTCGACCACATCCTTACCCTTCCCTTCCGCAGCAAATGCACCGAGGTATTTTAAAAACCAGTGTTTTTCATAATCCTCTTCGGTTACCAGCACATGAAATTCTTTCTTAAAGACCAAGCGGTTGAGCTGAAACATTAAGAAACCGTCCCACCAGCTGAAATGATTGGCCAGCAGTAAAACGGCTTTTTGCTTTTTTACTTCAAAAGGATTGAATACATAAGCAGAAAAGTCCTTTTTTAGGATATACCTGATATACCAGGAAAAGAAATTAAAAACGATAAAGTTTTTACGGGACTGGTGCATCCCCCTAAAATGAGAAAAAATAGCCTCAAATGCAAACTGCTAGCTTAAATAAACCCTGTCCTCTTCTCCATCCACATCCATTACCACATCTACGTGTTCTTTTAATACAGTTGCCAGCTCCAGTCCAACAAAATCTGTAGCAATCGGGAATATCTTATGGCTCCTGTCTACCAGTACTACCGTTCTGATCTTTTTATGGGGGGTATTTAAGAAAACACCTAAGCCATAGGCCAGTGTTTTTCCGCTGTTCAATACGTCATCAACCAGGATGATCACCTTATTTCTCCAGTGTACTTCATCGAGGTCTGTATTGGCAACCAGCTTACTGTTTTGCCTGTCCAGCTCAATTTTCAGCATCGTGATCTTCAGGTCAGAAATTTTGGACAATACCTTCTTCAACCGTAAGGCCAGTTTATACCCCCTGTCCCAGATACCTGCCAGTACAATCTCCTTTTCATTCAGGTTGTCTTCCAGTATCTGATAAGCTATCCTGTTTATTTTCTGTTGTATCTGCTTTTTATCAAGAATAAGCAATTGAGATCCTGCCATTGTTATGCCTTATTTTATGCTACAAAAAGAACGATTTTAAGGTTCATATTCAAATATTTAAAAATATTTTCCAAACCCATGAAACCTTTCGGCCTGAGCGATGTCTAACTGGTAGTTTTTTAGTAATCCTTATCCATGTTTGCCCGGGTAGGGATTTCTTTTTTGGTTCAGGCCTTGCTCTTCACCTGATAAGGGTAATAAATAAAATTCGCACCCTCAGGTACGATCACAAACACACACATATAGTCTTCCGGCTTTTTATAACTTTTTAAAAACAAAGCCTTTTTTTCGGGGCTAATGATTCCCTTTTCTACAAACTCTTCAAAAGTTGAGGCCTGTATGGTCCATTCTGTGTTTAGTTCTTTCCTGTCCAGGATCAGCTCACCGATACTTACGGTATGCTGATGGGCAACAAAAATTGGGTTGGCAGAGATGCCTTCCACCATAATTTCAACAGCCACTTCCTTAATAGAAGCTGCATACAGCTCCAGGTCTTTTTCCAGGCTTAGCAGCGGGCTTTTTCTTTGTTCTTCTTTACCGCCTTCAGGTTGTTGCGGCAGCAGCTCTTCTATATCCATCGCTATAAATCTTATGGTTGTGCACCTGTAAACTTCAGCAGCACTACATTTTCAACATGCTGTGTATGCGGAAACATGTCAACAGGTTTAATCCTTACTACTTCATATTTTTCTTTCAGCAGGGCCAGGTCGCGTGCCTGGGTGGCAGCATTACAGCTCACATACACTATTTTCCCTGCTTCCATTTCCAAAAGCCGTTCTACCACATCAGCATGCATCCCTGCCCTTGGCGGATCGGTAATTACCACATCAGGTTTACCATGTTCAGCTATAAATTCCCTGGTCAGGATGTCTTTCATGTCTCCCGCATAGAAAACCGTATTGTCAATGCCATTCAGCGTTGCATTAAACTTCGCGTCTTCAATCGCTGTAGGTACATATTCAATACCTACCACCTGTTTTACGCTCCGGGCTACAAAATTGGCAATGGTACCAGCTCCGGTATAAAGATCATACACCAGCTCATCACCAGAAAAACCTGCAAATTCTTTGGTAATCTTATACAGTTCATGCGCCTGATCAGAGTTGGTCTGGTAAAAAGATTTTACACCTATCTTAAATTTCAGACCTTCCATCTCTTCAAAGATATGGTCCCGTCCAGCGTAAGTGATCACTTCCTGGTCAAAAATAGTGTCGTTTTTTTTCTGGTTCACAATGTACAACAGCGCAGTAATTTCCGGGAAACGGTTTTTCAGGAACTCCATTAAACCAATGATCTCTTCCTGCTCCACATAAGCAAAAACCACTGCCACCATCACTTCGCCGGTTGATGAAGTACGGATGACCAGGTTCCTGAGGCTACCTTCGTGGTTACGCAGGTCATAGAACGAAAGTCCGGCTTTTAAAGCATAATCCCGAACCTCATTGCGGATGGTATTGGAAGGCTCCGCCTGCAAATAACAATGCTCAATGTCTAATATTTTATCAAAACGTAAGGGCACATGAAAACCCAGCGCATTCATTTCCAGTTCCGGATTGGGCGCACCGGTTTCAGCCCCTTCCATCATGTCGGTCTTATTCAGCCAGCGCTTATTGGAAAAAGTATATTCGAGTTTATTTCTATAATATTTATTTTGTGCAGAACCCAGAATGGGCTCCATACCGGTCGTATCAATTTTTGCAAGGCGCTGCAATGCAGCCTCCACATTTTTGTGCTTAAACTTCAGCTGTGCAGCATATTCCATCTGTTGCCATTTACAGCCGCCACAGGTACCAAAGTGCTGGCAAAATGGTTCTGTCCTGAATGCTGATTTTTTATGTAACTGCTCTATTACAGCTTCAGCAAAGTTTTTCTTCTTCTTTATCACCCGAACATCCACCACATCACCCGGTACAGCTTTTTCTACAAAAACAACCAGTTCATCTGCTTTACCTACGCCTTTTCCTTCTTCGGCAATATCAATAATACTTAAATCAGGAATGATGGTTACCGTTCCGGCTTTTCTATTTCTACTCATTATGGCGCAAACTTAGATAAAAAAGAGAAAAAATTAGTTTTTTTTCAGACATACTCATCTCTGTGACGCAGAAAACGTCTTTTAAGAAAAGAAACCAATGTGCTACATTCTACCTGCCAAAAATTTTAAGTATCAAACCCAAAAAGCCATCAACCAGGTCAAATTTCACATCAAACTTCTCATCAACCAATACAGAAATTTCTAAAATCTCTTTACTCATTGTAATATACGATGGTAACTAAGCAAATATAGCGCATTTCATACCAAATACCCAAACGGTATAAGTTAAGTTTATGTAAAGAAATCTCTTTAAAGCCTATAAATTGGTGGGATAATTATAAGGCTGCTTTTACCAGAAAGGGGAGTAATTCTTTTTGGAAACTGACAAAGTTTTTACGGACATCCGAATCGCTTACTGAAGTAAAAGCAAATGAAAACACAATGTTCTTACTGGCTTTTAGTAAAAAAGCAAGGCCTTCCCTACGCGAAGGATGGTTTTTAAAATGGTCCAGTTCCAGGTAAGCAGAAAGCAACAAAGATTCGAGCTGGTCGGACAGGTGTTTCAGGAATTCCTGTGAGTTGGCATTTTCGCGTACAAAATCCCAACCTATAAACTCGTTGCATACGGTATAGGTTAACCTGCAGGTTTTCATGACCAATGCTTTAAGATGTTCCTCTTCATTGGCAAACTGAGCTTTATTTTTCAATATCTCGTGCAGGTTCAAATCCAGGTAATCCATTAAAATGGCATCCAGGATCTGTTCTTTGCTTTCAAAATACTTGTATATGGTCGCTTTTGCTATTCTTGCCTTCCTTGCGATCTCATTCACACTTGTTTTATGATAACCGTATTTTCTGAACAGTTCTTTAGCAGCCTTTACTATACTTTCTTTTATTTTTTCTGGTTCCATTAATTGGTTACATGTAATGTATTTCCTGCTACAAATGTATTATACTTTTTAAGTGATAGCTGTGCCGGGGCTTTAGCAGGACTACCGTCTTCCAGCAGATATTTTGCCCCCGAACATTTATCAGTAACGGTAAAACTGGGGTCATCCAGCTCTACTGCACATTTTTTTTCCGGATTAACCGTACTGCAGCGATCATAAGCTACATACCCACCACTGTTTGTGCGGTAGATGACTATACCTGCCACACCATAATCTGCAAACGCCACTGCACCACCCGGACTACTCAACCTGATCAGCCGCGGATCGGTTAGCTGCGCACTAAAATTAACCGGTACATTGGGGATATTCAGGTTTTCTTTTCCACATCCGGTCAGTACCAGGACCAGCATAAACAATCCGGCCAGTATTCTGTTCATCAGATCAGCGAGGTTTTATATTGTTTCAAAAACCGGGCATCATTCTCAGAGAACAGGCGCAGGTCCTTAATCTCAAATTTTAAATTTGCAATGCGCTCAATGCCCATTCCAAAAGCAAAACCACTGTACTTTTTACTGTCTATACCGCAGTTTTCCAACACATTGGGATCAACCATGCCGCAGCCCAAAATTTCTACCCAGCCACTATATTTACACATCTGGCAACCAGCACCTTTACAAATCGTACAGGAAATATCCATTTCAGCAGAGGGTTCGGTAAAAGGGAAATAAGAAGGGCGGAAACGCACTTTAGTCCCTTCGCCGTACAACTCCTGAACAAAATAGAACAGGGTCTGCTTTAAATCGGCAAAAGAGACATGCTCGTCTACATACAGGCCTTCCACCTGATGAAAAAAGCAATGTGCCCTGGCAGATATAGCCTCGTTACGGTAAACCCGTCCCGGCATAATGGCCCTGAATGGTGGCTTTCCTGCCTCCATCATCCTGACCTGAACGGAGGACGTATGTGTACGCAGCGCGATGTCACCATGTTCTCCACCTTTTTTAATGAAAAAGGTATCCTGCATGTCGCGTGCCGGATGTTCTTCCGGGAAATTTAATGCCGAGAAATTGTGCCAGTCGTCCTCAATCTCCGGTCCTTCTGCAACTATAAATCCAAGTTTATTAAAAATCTCAATGATCTCCCTTCTTACCAAAGCCAGGGGGTGGCGGGAGCCAACTTCAAAACCTTCTCCTGGTAAAGTCATATCCAGACCAGATGCTGCAGCTGTATCTGTAGTTACGGCTGCGTCTTTCAGCTCCTGATACCTGGCTTCTGCCAGCTGCTTAAATTCATTTAAAACTTTCCCCAGGCTTCTTTTTTCGTCAGGAGAAACGGCTTTAAACTCATCAAAAATATCTTTTATAATCCCTTTTGTGCCGAGGAATTTTATACGGAACTGCTCCAGTTCATCAGCAATGTTTGTCGAAAACGCCTTTATTTCGGCGGTATATTGTGTTATCTTATCTTGTAACATGGGAACAAATATACAGCTAATTTATATTACACCCAATGCCTTCCCCACCTTAGTAAATGCAGCTATGGCTTTATCCAGGTGATGCTGCTCATGGGCGGCCGACAACTGCACACGGATTCTGGCCTTGCCCTGTCCAACTACCGGATAATAAAAGCCGATCACATACACCCCTTCATCCAGCATTTTTGCAGCAAATTCCTGTGCAAGTTTAGCATCGTACAACATTACAGGTACAATTGGATGTACTCCAGGTTTAATATCAAAGCCTGCCTCTGTCATTTTTTCGCGAAAATACCGGGTATTGTTTTCCAGTTTGTCCCTCAAATCTGTAGTTTCGGTAAGTAGATCCAGCACCGCAACCGAAGCACCTGCAATAGCCGGGGCAAGGGTATTGGAAAATAAATAGGGTCTCGAGCGCTGGCGCAGCATATCAATAATTTCTTTCCTGCCAGAGGTAAAACCACCAGACGCCCCACCCAAAGCCTTACCCAGCGTACCGGTAATGATGTCTACCCTGTCCATCACATTAAAATGTTCATGGGTACCACGACCAGTTTTACCGATAAATCCTGTACAATGCGACTCATCAATCATTACCAATGCCTCATATTTATCTGCCAGATCACAGATCTGATCTAAAGGCGCCACAACACCATCCATAGAAAATGCACCATCCGTTACAATAATCCTGTGCCTTGCGTCCTTCGCTGCAATCAGCTGCTGCTCCAGATCGGCCATATCCGCATTTTTATACCTGAAGCGTTTGGCCTTACACAAACGTACCCCATCAATAATCGAGGCGTGGTTCAGTTCATCGGATATAATGGCATCCTGATCATTAAACAAAGGTTCAAAAACCCCGCCATTTGCATCAAAAGCCGCTGCATATAAAATGGTATCTGCTGTGCCCAAAAACTTAGAAAGCTTTTCTTCCAATTCTTTATGCACATCCTGGGTACCACAAATAAACCTTACGGAAGACATGCCATAACCATATTTATCAATCGCCTTTTTGGCGGCATCAATTACCCTGGGATCAGCCGAAAGCCCAAGGTAATTGTTTGCACAAAAATTAACCACTTCCTGTCCGGTACTCACTTTTATATCTGCACCCTGTGGGGTCACAATGATACGTTCCCGTTTAAATAAGCCATCTTTTTCTATTTGGTCTAGTTCTTGTTCAAGAACAGGTTGTAATGTTTTATACATATTGTTGTGATTTGATACGCTCAAAGTTATACAATTACCCCCTGCTGGTGGTAACCTAAAATAACGGGGCCTTTTACAAATTTAACATTTAACTATATTTACCGGTAACTTATCCGATATTTAAGGCCTAATCCTCTGTATGAAGAAACTATTTTTAACGCTGGCATTGTTTATTCTGACTATCACGACCTTGCTTGCCCAGCAATTTAAATTAAGCGGCAGCATAAAAGACACAGAAGGACAGCCGGTATCCTTTGCATCGGTATACCTCAAAAACACCACTAAAGGCACCTCTGCCAATATTGATGGCTTTTACCGCCTGGCCATAGATAGGGGCAGCTTTACCATTGTATACAAAGCCATTGGCTATAAAGCAATAGAAAAAGAAATAACCATAAGCGGTGACGTTTCGGAAAATATAATACTTAGCCCCGAGGCTTATACACTCACTGGTGTTACCATTAGCGCAAATGCTGAAGACCCTGCATACGCCATCATACGGCAGGCTATAAAAAATAGAAAAACACATTTAACAGAAGTACCTGCTTATACCAGCAATGTTTACATTAAAGGTGTTCAAAAACTGGTAGGTGCACCAAAAAAGGTATTTGGCAGAGATGTTCAAAAAATGCTCGACCTGGATACCAATCGTAAAGGTATCCTCTATTTATCTGAATCTACCTCTACATTTGCCTTCCAGCGACCAGATAAGATCCATGAAGAAATGATCTCTTCTAAAATCGCAGGCAGGAACAATGCCTTCAGTTTCAATAAAGCGTCAGACCTCATCATCAATTTTTACGAGAACATCCTGCTTGAGGACAAGCTTAGCTCCAGAGGCTTTGTTTCTCCCATTTCAGACAATGCCTTTCTGTACTACCGGTACAAACTGCTGGGTGTGAACACAGAGGACGGAATTACTGTAAACAAGATCCAGCTTATTCCGCGCCGTGACCACGATCCGGTGTTCAGGGGCATTATCTATATCAGTGACGATAGCTGGCACCTGGTCAATGCAGAGGTTTACCTTACAAAAAATACAGGCATCAATTTGCTCGACACCTTAAACATCACCCAACAGTTTCTAAAGGTAGAAAACACCTATATGCCCTCCAACATCAACTTCCGGTTTAACGGAAATGTATTTGGGTTTAAATTTGAAGGTTATTACATAGGTGTTTACAGCAATTATAACATCCGGCCCGATTTCCCTAAAAACTACTTTACCGGCGAAATCCTCAAAATCTCCAGGGCGGTAAACAAAAAAGACTCCCTGTTCTGGTTAAACAACCGACCTATTCCGCTTACACAGGAGGAAAGCCGGGATTATGTACGTAAGGATAGTATTGCTGTCCTTAAAACCTCAAAACGATATCTTGATTCGCTGGAAAGGGTAAACAACAAATTTGGCCTGGTTAAACTTGCCGTAACAGGTTATACCATCAACAACCGTTTTGAAAGAAAATACTATAAATTTGATCCGCTATACCGTTCTATATTTTACAATACCGTTGAAGGCTTTGCCCTTAAATATGGTGTAACGTATACTAAAGGCCTGCAAGACCGCAGTTATTACAATATCAGGCCCGAAGCCAGGTATGGCTTCTCTAATAAGACCTTTACAGGAAGCCTGGCAGCCAATTATTATTACAACCCGGTTAAACGGGCAAATATTAGCTTCAGTGCCGGATCGGGTATTTACGATCTTAACAATTATGGCTCCATGAGTTTGCTGGGCAACTCTATCAACTCCTTATTTTTTGAAACCAATTTTTCCAAATTCTATAAAAAGGAATTCGTTAATATAGGGGCTACAAAAGAACTGGCCAACGGACTTCAGGCTACACTGGGCCTCGACTATTCCCGCAATACCAATCTGATAAACACCACTCATTTTAAGATTAAGGATTTAAAAGGCGAAGAATTTACCTCTAACAACCCCTTTACGCCTGAAACAGAAACACCACTGTTCCCCACCTATAGGGCATTGACTTTAAATGCTACTTTAAATTATACGATCGGGCAAGAATTCATTACGCGGCCTGATGGCAAATTTTATCAGCCATCCAAATACCCGGTCATCGAACTGTCTTACAAGAAAGGTATTCACAATGTATTGAGCAGCGATGTAAACTACGATCTGGCGTCTTTGGAAGTTTCACAAAACAGGATCAGTAGTGGCCTTTGGGGTTATTCATCCTTTGTTGCAGGTGTAGGGAAGTTCCTGAACAACAACAAAGTATTTTATCCTGAATTTAAACACTTCAGAGGAAACAATTCCCTGTTTTCTACGCCCGATCTCAGAAAGTTCCTTTTCCTTGATTTCTATATCTTTAGTACTGACCGGGAATACCTGGAGGCACATTTTGAGCATAACTTTTCAGGATTGCTGACCAATAAAGTACCATTGCTGCGCAAACTGAAACTGGAAGAGCTTGTTGGGGCCAGCTACTTAAGTCAGCCTTTAAAGAGAAATTATACTGAGTTTTACTTTGGCCTACAACGATTAATTTTCCGTGCAGCTTATGGATTTGCTTATGACGGGAGCAAAAGAGTTGAACATGGTTTCAGGTTCTCCTATGGGTTTTAAAATAAAAAAGGAGGCTACGAATGTAACCTCCCTTCCTGTATAGCTCAACCTTAATCAGATCTTCATTTTTTTTCTCAGATCTGACGGAATCCCGTTTTTATGCAGTAAGAATGCTGTAGTTTTGTATTTTACAAAATTTCTGGTTACATATAAATATCCTTTATAATCGTTGGAAACGCCCCAAGAATTTTTAACAATATAGTATTCTTTACCCGCCTGATCTTTGGCAATACCCGTAATCTGCATCCCATGGTCATCCGTTGTTTCATAATCATCAAAAGCTGTCTGACGCATGTCTACTGTAATCTCCTTCTCTGGTTTTGGACCGTTAAACATGGTTTTCTTTTCATCGGCAGACATATTATCAAAATCTTTTTCCGGCACATAAGCTACACCGTTCTTCCAGCTAAAACCTTTTTCACTTACATCCGTTGCCCAGGCCACAGTAAACCCTTTTTTAAGCGCATTGTCAATAATCGAGGTAATGTCATTCATTTGCACATTGTATACCTGATCGTACGACCAATTGTCGGGTACCATGAGTACAGTTTTTTCATAGTACGGACTGGTAGTAAACGAAGAAAGTTCCACATAATCGGCCGGATTGATCCCTACAACTTCTTTGGCAAAAGTTTTAGGGGTATATTCTTTACCTTCATAAGTAAATTTTTCCGGTACAGCACCCATGCAGGAATCAATAGTGGCAATGTATTTTGCTTTCCAGCTCGGATCAAATTTACCCGCAACAGCTTTTTTCAGGATCGCTTCTGTCAGCTTGTTCATCCTGTCAGACGAACCGGGGCTACCATAATTATTACCGTTATAAACTTCCTGTGGCAATGCGCCATATTTGGCAAACATATTGATCACATCGTGACAGGCACCGCCATCACCCAAAGTTAGGGCCCCATGCATGCGTACATAATTGATCCCTTTTTCGATATAAGCATTACGCGCAGTAAAAAGATCGGCAAGGTCGACAGGCTTTTTACCCATACGGATCATTTCTGATTCCAGGAATGAATTGGTGCTGTAGCTCCAGCAGGTACCAGAAGATTTTTGGTCCTTTATTGAAGTTGCCTCTGCATTAATTACAGGCGTAAAAATAAAGCTGTTGGCACTATTTGCGCTCTGGTTGTTTTTTAGTGAGTTTACAAGGTTGTCCTGTGCAAAACCAGCAGTTGAACCAAAGAGCAGACCTGCAGCCAACCACAATGGTTTCATTGAAATTTTAATCATCTTATGTTTAAAAAAGTTAGTTAGTATACTTATTCTAATTGCAATAGGCAAATTTAACAATTATCCTACATAAATAACGCCAGCTCCGGACCAATAGCTTTAATGTCCCCCCTAAAAGGGGAAATTAAAGCGCCTTTTAGCTTACCGGCAGTTAATTTGTTACAAACTTTGAAACCCCTTTACCGCTCTTCCAATCCAGGTCCTGTTTAACCCCCAAAAAAACCTGCTCTGACAAGACCTGGGTGCTATTGCCCTTCGCACAGATGCCAGACTTGGAAGATAATGGTTTTTTTTGCACTTTTGTACTGCATTAAACGCCGTTTGCATCGGTATCAATGAAATATGAAAAAATTCCAGACATTACTTTACTACTGCTATAGTCATATAGCCGGGGCAGAACAGTTTGCCAACGATCACCTCAAATTTTGTAAATCATTGGGTCTTGTGGGCCGGATCATAGTGGCCGACGAAGGCCTGAATGGTACCGTTTCGGGCACACAGGAAGCCTGCGAAGCGTATATGGCTGCTGTAAAAGCCGACGAGCGCTTCGCAAAAACAGACTTCAAAATAGACGATGTTGAAGAACCATCCTTTATTAAAATGCATTGCCGCTACAAAGCGGAAATTGTGCACTCCGGACTCAGGGATCCGAACATCATCGATCCGAACAGGCAGACAGGCAAACATCTGGAACCTGCAGAATTCCAGAAAATGATAGACCAGGACGATGTAGTGATCCTGGATGTACGTTCCAACTACGAGCATAACCTGGGCAAATTTAAAAATGCCCTTACCCTCGATATCGAGAATTTCAGGGAGTTTCCTGATAAGATCAACGAGCTGGCCAAATACAAGGATAAAAAAGTCCTGACCTATTGCACCGGCGGTATCAAATGTGAAAAAGCATCGGCATTGCTCTTACACCATGGTTTTAATGAGGTGTACCAATTGCATGGTGGCATCATTAAGTATGGCAAGGAAGCAGGTGGTGAGGATTTTGAAGGCAAGTGCTATGTGTTTGACAACCGTATTGCGGTAGATGTAAACACGGTAAACCCTACCGTGGTTTCCAAATGTTTTAACTGTGGCAAAACAACGCCCAAAATGATCAACTGTGCCAATCCGGAATGTAATGAGCACATTACACAATGTGACGAGTGTGGCGAGGAACTACAGGGCTGCTGTTCTGTTGCCTGCACCAGCAATCCGCGTAAACGCAAATACGATGGAACAGGGTATTATGTAAAAGTCCCCCAGCCGGTAAACGTAGCGAAGAAATAACTATCTTAGCTATTCATGAAGCACTCTGGCCTTAAATACCTTTTATTTTATCTCGCTTTACTCTTACCTTTTTTTGCAACGGCAGATAACATACAACGTATCGGGGTTCCTTATGTCCAAAACTATCCCAAATCGGTTTACCTTTCGGGTAATCAGAACTGGTCTATAGCCAAAGACAAATACGGCATCATGTATTTTGGCAATGCCCAGGGTCTGCTCAGCTTTGACGGCAAATACTGGCAGCAGTACAAACTGCCTAACCGGCAAATTGTACGTTCGGTAGCTACCGCTGCAGACGGCACCATTTACACTGGCGGATTTGGTGAATTCGGCTACTGGTCGGACAAAAACAAACACCTTAGCTACACTTCTTTAACCAACCTTATCCCCCATCCGCACCGGCTTAAAGACGAGATCTGGAAAATATATACCTTTGGCAAAAAAGTCATCTTTCAATCCTTCTCGGCCATTTATATTTACGAGAACAAAAAGATCAGTGTAGTTACGGCACAGCAATCGCTCCTTTTTCTGCACCAGGTTGGCCAGCGTTTTTATGTGGAAGTAAATGGGAACGGGCTCTTTGAGCTTACAGGCAACAAATTAATCCCCTTAAAAAACAATGGCTTAGTCCTGCCAAAAGGTGTATTGTCTATACTGCCCTATCAAAACGGCAGCCTTTTGATCGGTACAAGTAAAGATGGGCTTTTTGTATATAACGGTGAAAACTTTAACCCCTTAAACACTCCGGCAAATACCTTCCTTAAAACCTACCAGTTAAACAATGGTACACGTATACAGGACCGCTATTATGCTTACGGCACCATTCTGAACGGTCTGATCATCATAGACGAGACGGGAAACATCGTACAGCGTATCAATAAATCGAGTGGCCTGCAAAACAATACGGTACTGAGCCTCTATGCCGATCAGGACCAGAACCTGTGGGCCGGTCTCGATAACGGGATAGACCGGATAGAACTCAATTCACCCCTGTACTTTTACTTTGATAAAACAGGACAGTTCGGAACGGTATACTCCAGCCTGATCTATAAAAACAACATTTACCTGGGCACCAACCAGGGCCTATTTTACAGTACCTGGGCATCCGGAAGGGGAAACCTTTTCAATACCTTCGATTTCAAACTGATCCCCAATTCACAGGGTCAGGTATGGGACCTTACCTTAATAGACGACCAGTTATTTTGTGGCCACAATGATGGTACTTTTAAGGTAACGGGTAATAAACTGGAAAACATTTCGACAGTAAAAGGGGGCTGGACCATCAAAAAACTACACTCAAATCCCAATTTTTTAATTCAGGGCACTTATAACGGGCTGGTGCTGTTTAAAAAAGATGGAGCCGGACAATGGGTATTCTGGCATAAGATAGAGAATTTTGGAGAACCTTCCCGTTATGTAGAGCAGGATACCAGGGGCGACATTTGGGTAAGCCATGCCTACAAGGGCCTGTATAAGCTAAGCCTCAGTCCGGACCTTAAAAAGGTCACCACCATAAAAACCTATGATGAAAGGAATGGCCTGCCGGGGGATTATAACATCAATATCTTCACGCTGGAAAACCGTTTGGTTTTTTCTTCAGATGAAGGATTTTTTATTTACGACGAGATCAGCAACCGTTTTACCAAATACACAACACTGAACAAGGAACTGGGCAGTTTTGCCGGTGCCAATAAGATCATTGATGCGGGCTCAAAAAAATACTGGTTCATCAACCATGGAAAAATGGGACTTGTGCACTTACTGGAACCAGGAAAAGTTCAGGTAGATTCCAGCACTTTCAGCATCCTGGACGGCAGGATGGTACAGTACTATGAAAACATCAGCAAAATAAGCGATAAGATCTATCTGATGAGCGTGGACGATGGTTTTGTCATTTACAACGCCACTGAAAACCGAAATGGGAAAAACCATACAATACTCCCCCAGGTACTCATCCGAAAAATTGAGGACATCACCGATACCTACCATACGATCAGCGAGTTTGGCGACAAGGATACTGAAATTGAGATTCCTTTTAGCCGCAACAGCATCCGTATTTCTTTTGCCCTGCCCTGGTACAGGCAATCCAAAATTAAATTTCAGTACTATCTGGAGGGTTATTCCAAACAATGGTCTGACTGGAGTGCAGCCTCACAAAAAGATTTCACCAACCTGGGCCAGGGTAGTTATGTCTTTAAAGTAAGGGCACGCATCAACGAGAGCACGGTTAGTAAGGTTACCGAGTTCAGGTTTACCATACACCCTCCATTTTATGCCAGTAACTGGGCCGTTGCTGTATATCTTATCCTGTTTATATTGCTGCTCTTTACCTTTAAACGGCTTTATGAGCGTAAGCTAAGAAAAGATCAGCGGGCCATATCTGATAAATTACAGGCAGAGAAAGAGGCATTCCTTAAAAAAGAAGCTGAAGCAACAGAAAAGCAGATCATCAAATTGCAGACAGAGAAACTCCAGGCCGAATTGGCGGGCAAGAACAGGGAACTGGCCAACTCGGCCATGAGCCTGGTTTACAAAAATGAACTGCTGCAGAAGCTGAGCCAGGAAATCCTTAAACTGAAAGATGAAAGCGGAAAACCGCTTGCCGAAGATCAGCTCAGAAAAATCCAGAAGGTAATAGATGAAGGTATGAATGATGAACGCGACTGGAACCTTTTTGAAAGCAGCTTCAACGAAGCCCACGAGAGCTTCTTTAAAAAACTGAAAGTAAACCATCCCGATCTGGTACCCAACGATCTTAAACTTTGTGCTTACCTGCGCATGAACATGAGCAGTAAAGAAATGGCATCTTTATTGAACATTTCTTTAAGAGGTGTAGAAATACGGCGTTACAGACTGCGTAAAAAGCTGGATGTGCCCCATGACAAGAACCTTGTAGAGTTCCTGATGGAGCTGTAACACTACATCATTACCTCTCATCACCGCTTTCAGGGTGTAATTATTTTAGCCTTAAAAAACAATATTGTTGTAGTAATAAATTTCTGTTTGTGGCTAAAAAAACATCGTTTTTATACCAAAAACGAATGTAGAAAGCATAGATGAGATAGTGCACAATCTGCTGATGATGTATTAATGTAGAGGCACTTTTTTTGTATTCCCCACAATAGTACCGGAGCTTTATCTAACATTTAAATAACCAAATAGTATGAAAAGAATCTTTACAAAACTTTCAGTTTTAACTTTTCTCTGTTTTCTTTTTACGAGCGCAACACAAGCACAGGACCTTACTGTAACTGGTGTAGTAACAGATTTAGCAGATAAACTGCCGCTACCTGGTGTCAGTGTACAGGTAAAAGGAACCCAGAAAGGAACAACAACAGATGCAATGGGCAAATATGCCATCAGCGCACCTGCAAATGCAACCCTGGTTTTCACATCCATTGGGTATACCAGCCGTGAAATACAGATCGGCAATCAAACCACAATTAATGTCGTGCTTTCCTCTGCCTCCCAAGACCTTGAAGGTGTAGTTGTAGTAGGTTATGGCACGCAAAGAAAACGTGATCTAACAGGAGCAATTACACAGATCAAAGGCGACGAGGTGGCAAAAATGCCAAACACCAATCCTCTATCTTCTTTACAGGGTAAAGTAGCCGGTTTAACCGTTGTAAACAGTGGCACACCCGGTGCCGCACCTACCGTAAGGATCAGGGGGGTAAACAGCACAACATCAGGAGGCAACAATCCTCTTTATGTAGTTGACGGCGTGCATCAGGACAATATCGATTACATCAATCCCGCAGATATAGAAAGCATTGAAGTATTAAAAGACCCTTCTTCTATAGCTATTTTTGGTTTGCAGGGAGGAAACGGTGTGATTGTAGTTACCACAAAACGGGCAGCTAAAGGACAAACCACCATTAACCTTCAAAGTTCTGCCGGTGTACAAAAAGTATTGAATACCATTGATGTAACCAATGCAGCACAATTCATTAAATTGTACAACAACCTACTCGCTAATTCCGGATTGGGATCTTACGATTATACCAATTATACTGCAGATACCGATTGGCAGAAAGAAATCCTCCAATCAGCCTTTCAAAGCAACAATAACCTGAGCATTTCCAATAGCGGTGAAAAATCAACCACATTGATCAACCTGGGATACAATACAATGGAAGGTGTAGTTAAATTTGGAAAGTATCAAAGATATGTAGCCCGGGTAAACGAGGAAATAAGAATAAATGATAACATTAAAATTGGCGCAGATATAACAGGAACACACTGGATCCTGAACAACTCGAGCGGAGATCTGAACAATGCATTATGGGCAGCCCCGATAGTTGGCATCAGGGAAAGTGAAACTGCTTATTATGCCATGCCTGGATTTCAGCGGGGCCAGGTTGGTAATCCGGTAGCCAGGATTTACCAGAACGACAGAAACAGCATTAACAAAGGTTACCGGGTAGTCGGAAACCTTTTCGCCGATGTTACTTTCCTGAAAAAATTTAAATGGAGGTCGCAGTTTTATACCGACCTTGGTTTCAACAATAACCGGGGATATACAGGCCTGCCCTTTACTGTTATCTATTTAGGAGAAGGCAATATCCCTACCACCAGATTCGACAATCCAAATGCCCGTACTTCGGTAAGACAGGGAGCTGACGAATTCAGAAAGTTTCAGCAGGACCACACAATAACTTATGAAAACACCTTTAATAACGACCATAAGGTAACAGCTGTTGCAGGTTTTACTTCTATCTTCAGAAGTGAGACTAAACTTTCCGGGGACCGGACAGACATCGGGCTAAATATTCCAGATGACCCTGCTTACTGGTACATTGGCATTGCCGACAAAAGCAATCCAAGTGGTGTAACCGGTAGTGGTGAAGAAAGGGCCTCAATGGGTTATTTTGCAAGGGTAAACTATGCTTATAAAGACAGATACCTGATAAATGCCACTTATAGAAGAGACGGGCTGTCCAGTATTGCCCCTCAAAACCGCTGGGGTAATTTTGGCGGTATTGGTTTGGGATGGGTGCTCTCCGAAGAAAGCTTCTTCAAAAACATTAAAGGTGTTGACTTTCTGAAACTTCGTGGTTCATGGGGAACAACAGGTAACGGACAGGGCTTACCTCCCAATATCTTCAGACCAGGTGTTACCACCTCCGGCTCGGGCGTGTTCGGCGACAACATTTATCCCGGCATTGCACCTGCATATATTGCAGACCCGAACCTGAAATGGGAAGTAGTAAGAGGATTAGACCTGGGAATGGATCTGAAAGCTTTGAACAGCCGCTTAAGCGCAGAAATTAATGTATATGACCGTACAACAAAAGACATCATTACCCAGATCACTTTATTGAATACTAGCGGAAGCTATCCTTACCGTACCAATCTGGGCACTATATCCAATAAAGGAATTGAGGTGGCCCTGGGGTGGAATGATAAAATCGGCAGTGATTTCACCTATAATATCACACCTAATTTTAGTTACAATAAAAACGAAGTCGTATCCATCGGAAATAACATTAACTTCCTGCTAACCGGAAATGGCGGTGCAAACAGGACCATTACCGGAGAATCGATAGGTCACTTTTATGGATATAAGCAAATAGGCATTTATCAATCGACTGCCGATCTGGACAAAATGGCCAGGCTATCCAACTCACTCCCTGGTGATATTGCCTATCAGGATACAGATGGTGATGGTAAGATCACACCTGCCGACCGGATTAAGCTAGGTTCTCCCTTTCCTGCCTGGAGTTATGGCCTGAACCTGAACTTAGGCTACAAAGGTTTCGATGTTTTGTTACAGGGACAAGGTGTTGCCGGCAATAAAGTATACACCCAGCGCCGTACCGCAACTTTTGCTGACCTGAACTTTGAAACCAACAGGTTAAATGCCTGGACAGGGCCAGGAACCAGTAACGTTGAACCCATTTTACAGAAAGGCAGACTCAACAACTACCTGTTCAGCAGCTATTACCTGGAGCCGGGAGATTACTTCCGTCTGCGTACCGTACAATTGGGTTATACCTTTAAACCAGCTATGCTGGCAAAAGCAGGTGTTAAAAACCTCCGTTTGTATGTGAGTGGACAGAACATCCATACCTGGACAAAAACTACCGGATATTCGCCTGAAGCACCGATCAGTGATGTACTTGGTGGTGGTGCTGACAATGGAGTATATCCAATTCCGGCAGTTTACACATTTGGTATCAATGCAACATTTTAATGGAATCCTTATTAAAAGAAGATGAAAACATTTAACAATAAAAATTTCTGTCTGATGCTTTTTAGTATCGCAGCAATTACCTTACTGGCGAGTTGTAAAAAAAGCTTCCTGGATCGCGATCCACAAGGAACATACACTTCCGACACCTATCCCTATCCTAAAGGATCAGGTCCATTTGATTCGGAAATATTTGCCACCTATGACATCCTGCGTTCATATGATGCCTCTGGAAGCGGATTTATTGCTGCAACCGGTATCAGAAGTGACGATGCTGATAAAGGCAGTACACCTACCGATGGCCCTACCTCACTTGAAATGGACAATTTCAACATTACCACCAGTAATGTCCTGGCAAATGATCTTTGGAGAGGCTACTTCAATATCGTAAACAAGAGCAATATTGTGCTGGATAAGGTAGCTAAAGATCTTGACCCGGGCACACCAGCAGAATCAAAAGTATTTGCAGAAGCAGAAGCTAAATTTTTGCGTGGCTATGCCTATTTCATGCTGGTACGCTTATTTGGCAGGGTGCCCTTGATAGACAAAGTATTTGATGATCCCGTTGTCCAATCTAACGTTGCCCAAAGTGAACCGGCCGCTACCTATACCTTAATTGAAAGTGACCTGCAGTTTGCCGGAACCAACCTGCCCTTAAGCTGGGATCCAAGCAAGTTTCCCGGACGAGCAACCAGAGGTGCGGCGAACGGCTTACTGGCCAAAGTATACCTTACCCGTCAAAACTGGGCAGCTGCCCAAAGTGCCGCTAACCTGGTTATTACCTCACAACAGTACAACCTAAGCACTCCATATGATGATATTTTTAAAGAAACAGGTGAAAACAGTAAAGAATCTGTATTCGAAATTCAGGCAACAGCTAACCTGACGGAAAAAAGAAGTTTCGGAAGCCAGTTTGCAAGTATCCAGGGTGTAAGGGGAACAGGTATCTGGAACCTTGGCTGGGGCTTTAATATCCCAAGTCCACAACTCGAAGGTACTTATGAAACCGGCGATCCACGTAAAGCCAGAACCATTTTATACGCCGGAGGCACCTCAGTTTTTGGTGAAGTTGTTCCTACCGGTTTACCAAATACCAGGTACAACCACAAAGTACACAGTAATCCTGCAACGCGAAATGCACTGCTTGACAATTTCAGCTATTGGATGAACATCCGGATCCTGCGTTATGCAGATGTATTACTGATGTATGCAGAAGCTGCAAATGAAGTAGGTGGCACCGCAAATACCACTGCTGCGCTAGATGCATTGAACAGTGTAAGAAAAAGAGCAAGAGGAACAACTCCGGGTATTTTACCAGACATCACGGTAACTGATCAGGCGCAGCTGCGCGAGATCATCCGCCACGAAAGAAGGGTTGAGCTAGCCATGGAACATGAGCGTTTCTTTGACCTGGTACGCTGGGGCATTGCCGGACAGGTACTGCAAAATGCAGGGAAAAATTTCGTTACCGGCAAGCACGAACTCTTACCTATCCCTTTTGCACAGATAGAGATCAGCAAGGGTGTATTGAAACAAAATTTTGGTTATTAATCATTAAAAATATACGAACATGAAGTTTTCAACATCATATTTCAATTATTGCGTTCTTTCCCTTACAGTCGGGCTCCTAATCAGTTCCTGTAAAAAAGACGGCAATCCAAATAACCTGCCCGATGCAGACGCATCAAAATATGCGGGGACGATTGATGGCTATAACAATTCCGATGAAGTTGCCTCGGCAAATCTGATTGCTTACTGGGATTTCGATGGCACAAACAATGAGAAAATCAGCGGTGCTGCCCCAACAACAGCAGCCGGCAATTCGTTTATTGATGGTGGTGTTAAAGGCAAGGCCCTCAGCCTCAGCGCCGGCTACCTTTATTATGCCACACAGTTTGCCAAATTTAAAACAGATGTTTTTGCCAATTTTACCATCAGTACATGGGTACAGATTTTGAACAATGGTTCAAAAAAAACCATGGTCTTCCAGTTGGCGCGTCCGGGTATATTTAACGGAAACATCAATTTCATTTTAAATACCCAAAGTTTTCCGGCCAGCAATACGGATGAGCTCAAGATCAATCCAACTTTTACAGCAGTAAGTGGTGGCATGCAGGACAATGTCAATACCAAAAGGGATAACCCTGGTGATGCCAATTATTTTCCTTACCTGACCCCAAAAATAGGCGCGAGTAAATGGACACACCTTTTGCTGACCTATGAAGGTACTACAGGTGTATTTAACATCTGGGCCGATGGCATAAGGGTTGGCGCCTTTTTTAGCAGAGGCCTTGGAACTGCACTCTTTAAATCCTATGAGCCAAGCGAAGTGATCATTGGAGGAAACTATAATGTTATACCTGGCAAAAGTGTAAGTACCGATGTAAGTTTTGCAGCAATGACTGGCAGAATTGACGAATTGAAAGTCTGGAACATTGCTTTAACAGACGCACACATCCAGGCCATTTATAAATTAGGCCTTGCCGGAAAATAAATATGTAGCGGAGCTACAACATGCAGCTCCGCTCATTAAACACCATTTGAACCCTATGACCCAATTTAAAAAGCTATTGTTTTACACCGGATGTTCCTGTCTTTTGCTACTGCTTGCCAGTTGCAGTAAAAGCAAAGAATCGGGCGTGTCAGCTACCGATACCTCCTTATCCTTTACCGTAAACGGAGCTTACAATGGCACTTTAAATTATGAGGTAAATGGAAAACCGGTTATCAAATTCAGCTTTACAGAAGCGATAGATCCGGCAACAATAGCTGCAGGTGTTAAACTTACCGATGCAGCCGGCGCAAATGTGGCCTTTAGCCAGGCTTTACAGGATGCAGATAAAACCCTCAGCATTACCCCACAAAACAACTTTTTGTCCTTTGCCGGTTATCACCTCGAAATAACCAATGCCATAAAACCGGCAAAGGGTGGACGACTGCTCAATCCGGTAAGGATCAGCCTCAGTACCGGTTTTGACGATACTGATAAATTTCCTCGGATTTCTGATGATGAACTGCTTACACTGATCCAGCAACAGACTTTTAAATACTTTTACGATTTCGGACATCCCGTAAGTGGCCTGGCCCGTGAAAGGAGCACTTCCGGCAATACAGTAACTTCCGGTGGTTCCGGATTTGGTGTTATGGCGCTGGTTACCGGTGTACACCGCAGTTTTATTACCCGTGCCGCGGGCCTGGCAAGAA
Source organism: Pedobacter sp. AK017 (assembly GCF_014200825.1). Classification (NCBI taxonomy): domain Bacteria; kingdom Pseudomonadati; phylum Bacteroidota; class Sphingobacteriia; order Sphingobacteriales; family Sphingobacteriaceae; genus Pedobacter; species Pedobacter sp. AK017. The sequence goes on along the minus strand of NZ_JACHCW010000021.1, from coordinate 54,990 downwards.
TGCAGAAAATCGTAGATTTTTTAAAAAACAAAGCCAGCCGTTTTCATGGGGCTTACCCCCACTGGCTGGATGGCAATACCGGGGCCGCATTGCCCTTTAGTACAAAAGACAATGGCGGCGACCTGGTAGAAACTTCCCTGCTGATGCAGGGTTTGCTTACTGCACGCCAGTATTTTACTGGCAGTGATGCTGCCGAAACCGCTTTAAGGAATGACATTACTTCCATTTATAACGGAGTGGAATGGGACTGGTACCGTAAAAACAACAGTGATGTATTGTACTGGCACTGGAGCCCGGATTACAACTGGGAAATGAACCTGCCCATTAGCGGCTATAACGAATGTCTGATCACTTATGTGCTGGCCGCATCTTCCCCTACCCATAGCATCCCCAAATCGGTGTACGATATAGGCTGGGCAAAAAACAGTGCCGTAAAAAATGGCAACAGCTATTATGGCATACCATTGCCATTGGGCACTGCCAACGGCGGTCCGCTGTTTTTCGCCCATTATTCCTTTCTCGGCCTGAATCCTATGGGCTTAACAGATACTTATGCCAATTACGAAACACAGAACAGGGCGCATACCCTCATCAATTATAAATACTGTGCAGACAATCCTAAAAAATATGCCGGTTATAGCGAGAACTGCTGGGGACTTACCGCCAGCGATATTCCTAATGGTTATGCAGCAAGCTCTCCAACTAACGATCGTGGTGTAATTGCACCAACAGCAGCCCTTTCTTCTTTCCCTTATACACCTGTAGAATCTATGCAGGCCTTAAAATTCTTTTATTACAAACTTGGCGACAAACTCTTTAAGGACTATGGCTTTGTAGATGCCTTCTCGCTACAGGAAAAATGGTTTGACACCCAAACCCTTGCCATAGACCAGGGACCAATTGTCATTATGATCGAAAACTACCGCAGCAAATTGCTATGGAATTTGTTTATGACTGCGCCGGAAGTTAAATCGGGCTTGCTTAAACTGGGTTTTAACAGCCCTAATTTATAAATTACACTTTAACATGAAACGAAACTTATTTTACCTGTTTTTACTTTTAACCCTTTTTACAAGCTCTACTTATGCCCAGGTAAAAACACTGCCCAATAAAAATGAAGGCATAAAGCCTGAAATGAAAATCAGGAAAGACCTGAACGACGAACAGCTGTTAGACCTGGTACAAAAACAAACCTTCCGCTATTTCTGGGATTTTGGACATCCGGTAAGCGGTATGGCCCGCGAACGCAGCAATACTACCTTAAATTATGGCCCTGAAGTGGTTACCACCGGCGGCACCGGATTTGGCGTAATGGCCATCATTGTGGCTGCCGAAAGAAAGTTCATTACCCGCGAACAGGCCGCTGCAAGAACAAAAAAGATTGTCGATTTTCTATATAAAGCAGATATGTACCATGGCGCATTTCCACATTGGCTGAACGGAGAAACAGGCAAGACCATCAGGTTTAGCCTTAAAGATGATGGGGCCGACATTGTAGAAACTTCCTTACTGTTTCAGGGCCTGCTTACTGCGCGCCAGTATTATACGGCAGACAACCCGGTCGAAAACAGTATCAGAAGTAAAATAAACGAAATGTGGAATGCCATAGAATGGGACTGGTTTACCCAAAACCAGCACGTGCTGTACTGGCACTGGAGCCCCAACAACGGCTGGGCTATGGACCACCCCATCAAGGGATACAATGAATGCCTCATTACCTACGTCCTGGCAGCATCCTCAACACGCCATAGCATTGATTACAAAGTATATAAAGATGGTTTTGCCAACAACAACACCTACCTGAATGGTAAAAAATTTTACGACATTACCCTGCCTTTGGGCTTCGACTATGGTGGCCCTTTGTTTTTTGCCCATTACTCTTTTACTGGCCTCGATCCCCGTGGTTTAAATGATGCCGGTGCCGATTACTGGGAACAGAACAGGAACCACACCCTGATCAACAGGGCTTATTGTATCGATAATCCTAAAAAATACAAGGGCTACGGTGCCAATAGCTGGGGTTTAACAGCCAGCGATAGCTGGTCTGGCTATGCTGCACATTCTCCAACTAACGATGATGCTGTAATTACCCCTACCGCAGCTTTATCTTCCTTTCCTTATACACCTGCAGAATCTATGCAGGTCTTAAAACATTTCTATTTTAACATGGGCGATAAGTTATGGACTGAATATGGTTTCATTGATGCCTTTAGTGAAGAAAAAAACTGGTATGCAAAATCCCACCTGGCCATTGATCAGGGACCGATCATTGTGATGATCGAAAATTACCGAAGTGGCTTGCTCTGGAAACTTTTTATGAGCAGTCCCGAGGTACAAAATGGTCTGCGCAGCCTGCATTTCAAAAGTCCCGCTCTCCAGAAACCTGTCATCAAAAACTAACAGCACAAACGAACACGCACCACCATGAAAATAGCTAACTTTTTTATCCTTACGCTCATTTTTACTGCCCATATAACTTTTGCCCAAACCAAAAAAACGGGCAAGGCTGCCCATCAGCAAATGAATACCTTCATCAGTAACCTGATGTCAAAAATGACATTAGACGAAAAGATCGGGCAGCTAAATCTGCTTACCGGTGGCGAAGCTACTACGGGCTCGGTAGTAAGCACCGATGTAGAAAGTAAAATCAAGAAAGGACAGGTAGGGGGTATTTTTAGCTTAACCACCCCTGCACGCATCCGTAAGGCCCAGGAAATAGCCGTTAATCAAACCCGGCTCAAAATACCCATCATATTTGGTCAGGATGTGATCCATGGATACAAAACTACTTTCCCTATTCCGCTGGCCTTATCCAGTACCTGGAACATGGAAATGATCCAAAAAACAGCCCGGATTGCCGCCATAGAAGCTACAGCAGATGGGCTGAACTGGACCTTCTCGCCCATGGTCGATATTTCCAGAGATCCCCGCTGGGGCCGTATTTCTGAAGGTTCAGGAGAAGACACCTATCTGGGCTCAGAAATTGCCAGGGCCATGGTAAAAGGCTATCAGGGTGATGACCTTGCTAAATACAATACCATGGTGGCCTGTGTAAAACATTTTGCTTTATACGGGGCCTCAGAAGCGGGCAGAGACTACAATACCACGGATATGAGTCTGGATCGCATGTATAATGAATACTTGCCGCCCTATAAAGCTGCGCTTGATGCGGGCGCAGGCAGTATCATGACCTCCTTTAACGACATCAATGGAGTGCCTGCCACTGCAAACAAATGGTTCATGACTGATCTTTTGCGTAAAGAATGGGGGTTTAAAGGTCTTGTGGTTACCGACTATACTGCGGTTAACGAGCTGATAGACCATGGCCTGGGCGATCTGAAAGCCGTATCGGCCCTGTCCATTAACGCAGGTGTAGACATGGACATGGTTGGCGAAGGCTTTTTAACCACCCTGAAAAAATCTGTACAGGAAGGCAAAGTAAAAGCACAACGCATAGATGAAGCCTGCAGATTGGTTTTAGAGGCCAAATATAAGCTGGGCTTATTTGACGATCCTTTCCGTTATTGCAATGAAGAAAGGGCTAAAACGGAAATTTTAAAACCTGAACACCTTGCTTTTGCCCGAGAGGTAGCTGCCGAATCTTTTGTGCTCCTGAAAAATGAAAACCAGACCTTGCCCCTTAAAAAAACGGGCACCATAGCTTTAATAGGCCCCCTGGCCAATACAGGGGCCAATATGCCTGGTACCTGGAGTGTAAACAGCGACCTGGCCAATACCGCCTCTCTTTTAACAGGCATGAAGGCCGTTTTGGGCAAACAGGTAAAAGTGGTACACTGCCTGGGTTCAAACCTGGTAACAGATGAGGCCTACCAGCAGCGTGCCACCATGTTTGGCCGCGACATTCCAAGAGACAACCGCCCTGAAGCAGAAGTGATAAAAGAAGCTGTGGAACTGGCCAAAACTGCAGATGTAGTTATTGCTGCATTAGGTGAAAGTTCTGAAATGAGCGGCGAAGCCTCCAGCCGTACCAACCTGGAAATCCCGGAAGTTCAGCAGCGTTTGTTACAAGCCCTGTTAAAAACAGGTAAACCTGTTGTACTGGTCTTGTTTACCGGCAGGCCACTGGTACTGAACTGGGAGCAGCAAAACGTACCGGCCATTTTAAATGTCTGGTTTGGTGGTACAGAAACGGCAAAAGCAATAACTGATGTACTGTTTGGCGATGTGAACCCTTCGGGAAAATTAACAGCCACCTTCCCGCAAAATGTGGGGCAGATTCCCTTATATTATGCGCATAAAAATACCGGCAGGCCATTGGCAGATGGAAAATGGTTCAGTAAGTTCCGCTCCAACTATCTGGACGTAAGCAACGAACCCCTATACCCTTTCGGTTACGGCCTAAGCTATACCAGTTTTGCCTACAGCAATTTAAGGTTAAGTAAAAACAGCTTTAAACCTGGTGAATCTATTACCGCCAGCATCGATATTAAAAACATCGGTTCAAGGGAGGGCAAGGAAGTGGTACAATTGTACATACGCGACCTGGTGGGCAGTTCTACCCGTCCGGTTAAAGAACTAAAGGCTTTCCAAAAGATCAGCCTAAAACCCGGAGAAAGCAAAACTGTGAGCTTTAAGCTGACCGAAAATGATTTGAAGTTCTATAATACGGCTTTAAGGTTTGTTGCCGAACCCGGTGATTTTAACTTGTTTATTGGCGGAAATTCCAGAGATGTGCTGGAAACGAAGTTTAGTTTAAGAAATTAATAGCAAATGTCCCTCTTTTGCAGGGACATTTTGTTAAAAACATTTCCTTATCTTACCACATCTAAAAACGCATTTCAAAAAAATGAACCAAACTTTACGAATCATTTCATTTAGCGCCTTTGCGATTATCTCTACATTTAAAATAATCCGCTATGTTAACAGGCCTGATGGTAACGCAGAAATCATTGACAAATATTTTCAAACTGAATGGCGTAATGACGGCAGATCAATGGAGCAATGGGTAAAATTAGCCCTGAAGGAACGTCACATCAACTATTCCAGTTTTTTCGTTAAAACAAACGGCAGCGACAATAATGAGGCCGTTGTGGCTTGTACCAATGACGACGAAACATTTCAGTATTATAAATACAATTATACCTATAAAAGCCTGGAACCTATTGAAGATGATGGGATAGCGAAGCCTAAATGAGCTTTACAATAAGATAGCTATAATAATTCAATAACCATGAACCAGCCCGATTATTCAACGTTCCCAACATTAAAAACCCCAAGACTGCTACGCAGAAGGCTTTTATTAGCCGACACTCCTGTAATTTATGAGTTGCGTTCTGATCCTGAAGTAGCAGTTTTAACTTACTCTACCTCTTCCTAACAGTTCATTGAAGGCTTGGTTGAGGTTTGCTGGGCTAAAGGGTACCTCTACCCCAGCAAACCCCAACCAAAGTTGCACTAAGCTCCCTTTCAGCCCAATATCAATGTGCCCCGCCACGTTCTTCTGCGTTTCCGATATTATTGCTGCGATTCCGTCATCGCTTCGAAATAAATACAGATTGCTTTTTTAATCCTGCGCAAAATCGATATTTTAGCCTGATGAGCAGATTCAAAATGACCTTTATGATGGTTTTACTGTTTTGCGGATTAAACGGTATTGCCCAGGATTTCACCAAATATGAAAAAGGGAGCTTTATTAAAGGAAAGGACAGCATTTTATACCGGGTACTTTTTCCTGAAAATTTCGATGCTGCAAAACAGTACCCCATTCTGTTCTTTTTACATGGAAGGGGCGAAAGCGGCAACGACAACCAGAAGCAACTGACGCATGGCGCAAAACTGTTTTTAAAACCCGAAATCAGAAAACAGTTCCCAGCTATTGTGGTGTTTCCGCAATGCAGTTCAGACAGCTACTGGGCCAATGTAAACATCAGTACAGAGGCTAACGGCAAACGCGTTTTCAATTTTCAGGAAAAAGGAAAACCTACAAAGGCCATGCAGGCTTTACTGGGCATGGTAAATAATTTTATGGACAAGCCTTATGTAAACAAAAAGCAGGTTTATGTGGGCGGCTTGTCTATGGGGGGGATGGGTACCTACGAACTGCTGAGGCGTAAACCCCGCTTGTTTGCTGCTGCTTTTGCCATATGCGGGGGCGACAATGTGGCCAATGTACAGCGCTATCAAAAGGTTCCCCTATGGATTTTTCATGGTGAAAAAGATGACGTAGTACCGGTAGGCTGCTCAACCATTATTGCTGATCAGTTAAAAGTACTGGGCCATCCTGCTAAACTTACCTTGTATCCTGAAGCCAATCACAACAGCTGGGACCCGGCCTTTGCAGAGCCGGATCTGTTGCCCTGGTTATTTTCTAACAGTAAAAATTAATCTGGCATGTTGTGGTAAACGGCCTGAACATCATCGTCCTCTTCCAGTTTATCGATCAGCTTCAATACATCAGCAGCCTGTTCTTCGGTCACTTCATGGTGTGAAAGGGCAATGCGTTCCAGCTTGGAACTTTTGAGTTCTATGCCCTTCTCTTCCAGTGCTTTTTGCAGGGATCCAAAACTTTCAAATGCGCCCTGTGCAACTGCAATATCGTTACCTTCTTCATCAGCTTCTACATAGAGTTCTTCCAATCCGGCATCAATCAATTCAAACTCCAGTTCTTCCAGGTCCAGGTCATCGGCAGGCACAAACCTGAATACAGATTTCCTGTTGAATACAAAATCCAATGAACCCGTTTTACCTAAAGTACCATTGGTTTTATTGAAATAACTACGCACATTGGCAACGGTACGGTTGGTATTGTCAGTAGCAGTCTCTATCAGTACTGCCACCCCATGCGGAGCATATCCTTCATAAACAATTTCCTCATAGTTGGCCATGCTTTTATCGGAAGCCCTTTTTATGGCGGCATCCACACGGTCTTTAGGCATGTTTACAGCTTTCGCATTTTGTATAGCCGTACGCAGGCGCGAATTGGTTTCAGGATGTGGCCCGGCCTCTTTCACTGCCATCACAATATCCTTACCTATCCTGGTAAACTGTACGGCCATTTTGGCCCAACGTTTAAATTTTCTTTCTTTTCTGAATTCAAATGCTCTTCCCATTTTCTTGCTATATTTTTCGTCAACCTGAAATTTCCAGGGTTTGATCTGGTCTTGCAGCCACTAACGGACAGGTTGCGAATTTATAGTTATTTTTTTAAATTTTTCAACATATCGGTTGTCAGTTTTGCGAGGTCAAATTCCGGCTTCCAGTTCCAGTCGCTGGCTGCATAGCTGTCATCAATAGAACGTGGCCAGCCATCGGCAATATGCTGGCGCGGATCATTGGCGGTATAAGTTAATTTAAAGTCCGGAATATGTTTCCTGATCTCAGCAGCCAGAATCTCTGGTGTAAAGCTTACACCGGCAAAATTATAACTGGAACGGATTGAGATTTTGCCGGCCTCGGCATCCATCAATTCAATGGTCCCCCTGATCGCATCGTCCATATACATCATCGGCAATTCGGTTGCAGCATTTAAAAAAGAAGCATAACTTCCTTTTTTGAGTGCATCGTGAAAAATATGGATGGCATAATCTGTAGTACCCCCACCCGGTGCAGCCTTCCAGCTGATCAGTCCTGGATAACGGATACTGCGCACATCAAGCCCATACTTCTGGTGGTAATATTCGCACCAGCGCTCGCCTGCCAGCTTGCTTATCCCATATACCGTGTTCGGATCCATCACACAAAACTGCGGGGTCTGGTCTTTAGGCGAATTGGGACCAAAAACGGCTATAGAGCTTGGCCAGTATACTTTTGCAGTTTTATAGGTGATGGCCAGCTCTAAAATATTGAGCAGACCGTTCATGTTCAGGTCCCATGCCAGCTTTGGGTTTTGCTCACCTGTAGCCGATAACAAAGCGGCCAGCAGATATACTTGTGTAGGTTTATATTTTTGGAAAATGGTGTTCAGTGTTTCTTTTTCCAGCACATTCACAAATTCAAAAGGTCCGGAATTCTTAATGTCATAATCAGGCCGGCGGATATCGCAGGCGATCACATTATCTTCACTATAGGTCTTCCGCAATGCAGTAACCAACTCTGTGCCGATCTGACCGTTGGATCCCAATACTAATATTTTTTCGATCATCATTTGATATGAATTATAGTAATCAGTAAGTATAAGAGCAAACCTATTTAAAATTGTTCATAGCGACCAAATTTGTGCCCAATAATTAAGGATAAACCTGTTTATCCGTTCAGATCTGTGAACTATGTAAATACACAAAAAATTGATTTAGTAACAAAAACATTATATATTTACTTTATGGTGTATTTATAACACTATCTATTTTTTTTTGCTTAATATTACAAAACAGAACACACTTTAAATACACACGGACACCCTTAATAACCAAATATGAACAGAAGAGAAGCGGTGAGAAGTGTTGCCTTTTTAATGGGCGGCGCACTATCGGCAACTACAATTGGCGTATTTTTAGAAAGTTGCAATTCACCATCCACTAAAACAAACGGAACTTTATTTACCGACGATCAGCAAAAGCTGATCACCGAAGTTGCAGACATTATTATTCCTACCACCAGCTCTCCCGGGGCCAAAGCCGCAGGAGTTGGGCCATTCATCAGCATGATGGTTAAAGACTGTTATCCCGATGATGCGCAAAAGGCTTTTGTGAAAGGGCTGGAGGACCTGGACAAGCAGTCGAAGGAAACCTACAAGAAATCTTTTCTGGAACTGAGCGTGGCACAACGCCAGGAACTGCTGGGTAAAGTAAGGGATGAAACAGTTGCAGCTACCAAGGCCGAAAAGGAAAATCTTGACAAGCAGCAGCAGGCCGAACAAGATAAACAAAAGACAAATCCGGCAGATGCCGCCAAATCGCAGACAGAGAATGCGGGCAACATTTCGATCTTACCGAAGGACAAGCCTAAAATGGAACCTCGTTTTTTTGCCATCATCAGGGATTTAACGTTACTGGGCTATTTTACTTCAGAGATAGGTGCTACACAAGCATACGCTTTTGTAGAGATCCCGGGCCGTTACGATGGTTGTGTAGACCTGAAACCAGGTCAGAGAGTTTGGTCGTAAACCTTTTATAGAATTAAATAAATGAGCAATTTAAATACTAAAGCAACTGCGCAGAACACTTATGATGCGATTGTTGTAGGATCTGGCATTAGCGGCGGCTGGGCAGCAAAAGAACTGACAGAAAAAGGTTTAAAAGTTTTACTGCTGGAAAGAGGCAGGAACATTGAACATATAAAAGATTATACCACGGCCATGAAAAAGCCCTGGGAATTTGAACACAGGGGTAAACTGACTGAAGAACAGAAGGCCACGCACCCTGTACAGAAAAGAGACTATCCTTATACAGAATTTAACGAAAGCTTTTGGGTGAACGACCTGGAATGCCCTTATACAGAGGTAAAGCGTTTCGACTGGTACCGTGGCTTTCATGTGGGTGGCAAATCACTGATGTGGGGCCGTCAGAGCTACCGCTTCAGCGACCTGAACTTTGAGGATAACCTGAAAGACGGACATGGGGTAGACTGGCCGATCCGCTACAAGGACATTGCGCCATGGTACGATTACGTGGAGAAATTTGCCGGGATAAGCGGACAGGCAGAAGGCTGGCCGGCATTACCTGACGGACAGTTTTTACCGCCCATGGAAATGAACTGCGTAGAGAAAGAGGTAAAAAAACGAATTGAAGCCAAATGGAACAAATCAAGGATCATGACCATTGGCCGCACGGCGAACCTTACGGTACCCCACGGCGGACGTGGCAGTTGCCAATACCGCAACCTGTGTAGCAGGGGCTGTCCTTTTGGTGCTTACTTTAGTACCCAATCATCTACCCTTCCGGCGGCTGTGGCTACCGGAAACTTAACACTTCGTCCTTTTTCGCTGGTAAATACCATCATTTACGATAAAGAAACACAAAAAGCAAAAGGCGTGGTTGTGATCGATTCCGAAACCAAAGAAACGACAGAATACTTTGCAAAGATTGTATTTGTAAACGGCTCTACACTGGCCTCGACCTTCATTTTATTGAATTCTGTATCTGATGAACATCCCAACGGATTGGGCAATGGCAGCGGACAGCTGGGCCATAATTTAATGGACCACCATTTCCGTTGCGGTGCCAACGGGCGGATTGAAGGTTTTGACGATAAATATACTTACGGCAAACGGGCCAATGGCATTTACATTCCGAGGTATCGGAACATGGGCAATGATAAACGTGACTATGTGAGGGGCTTTGGTTACCAGGGCGGCGGAAGTAGAGGTAACTGGCATGCCGATGTAGCAGAAATGGCTTTCGGTGGCGAGTTTAAAGACCAGATGACCGTACCTGGCTCCTGGAATATGGGCCTGGGTGGTTTTGGTGAATCGCTCCCTTATTTTGAAAACAGGGTGTATATCGATAAGAGCAAGAAAGACAAATGGGGACAACCTGTACTGGCCATTGATTGCGAGTTTAAAGATAACGAACGTAAAATGCGGGTAGACATGATGAACGATGCCGCTGAAATGCTGGAGGCATCTGGTGCAAAAGATGTTAAAACTTTTGACAATGGCTCGGCACCGGGCATGGCCATTCATGAAATGGGTACGGCACGTATGGGCCACGACCCTAAAACATCTGTACTGAACAAATGGAACCAGATGCACGAAGTAAAAAATGTTTTTGTAACAGATGGTTCATGTATGGCCTCTGCTGCCTGTCAGAATCCATCATTAACATATATGGCTTTAACTGCAAGGGCCTGTGATTTTGCAGTTAGTGAATTAAAAAAAGGTAACCTTTAATAATGAAAAGAAAATTAAGAATGGGCATGGTTGGCGGCGGTAAAGATGCTTTCATCGGAGCCGTTCATCGCATTGCTGCAAACATTGACGGGCAAATAGAACTTTGCTGTGGTGCATTGAGCGTCCACCCTGATGTGGCTAAAGAATCAGGAAAAATGTTGTTTCTTCCGGAAGACCGCACGTATTTGAATTTTGAAGAAATGATCCGCAAGGAAAGTCAGCTTCCTGCTGATCAGCGGATTGATTTTGTAACAATAGTTACCCCTAATTTTGCCCATTTTGCACCCGCAATGATGGCATTGGAGCATGGCTTTAATGTGGTGATAGAAAAACCAATTGCCCTTTCGCTGGATGAAGCAAAACAATTGCAGCAGAAGGTGGAAGAAACCGGATTGATTTTATGCCTTACCCATACCTATTCTGGCTATCCTATGGTAAAACAAGCCAGGCAAATGGTAAAAGAAGGAAAATTAGGTGCCATCAGGAAAGTAGTGGTTGAATATCCTCAGGGCTGGTTGAGTACGCTGACCGAAAGGGAAGGCAATGCACAGGCGGCCTGGCGTACTGATCCTTCAAAAAGCGGAAAAAGTGGATGTATGGGCGACATTGGCACCCATGCGGCACAACTGGCCGAATATATTTCCGGCTTAAAGATCAGCAAGCTGTGTGCCGACCTGAACATTGTGGTTCCTGGAAGGGCCCTGGATGATGATGGCAACGTACTGCTGAAATTTGACAACGGTGCAAATGGTATTTTAATGGCTTCGCAAATTGCTGCCGGAGAAGAGAATGCTTTAAAAATAAGGATTTACGGCGAAAAAGGTGGCATGGAATGGCACCAGATGGAACCCAATACCCTGCTGGTTAAATGGCTGAATGAGCCTGCACAGGTTTACAGGGTTGGACAGGCATACATGTCTGACATTGCCAAACACAATACCCGTGTACCGGGTGGACATCCCGAAGGGTACCTGGAGGCCTTTGCCAACATTTACAGGAATTTTGCCTTAACTGTAGCTGCTAAACTTGAGGGCAGTACACCTACTGAGGCCATGCTGGATTTTCCAAGGGTTGAAGATGGGGTAAGAGGAATGGCTTTTATTGAAAACGTAGTGGCATCGAGCCAGTCTGACCAGAAATGGTTTGATTTTAAAATCTGAATAAATGAAAACAATTAAAGGACCGGGTGTATTTTTAGCCCAGTTTATAGGAGATGAGGCCCCGTTTAATTCCTTAGATGCGATATGCGAATGGGCAGCAGGCCTGGGTTTTAAAGGTATACAGATGCCTACCCTGGATGCGAGGTTCATAGACCTGCAAAAAGTATCGGAAAGTAAAACTTATGCCGATGAATTAAAAGGCAGGGTAGCTGGACACGGACTGGAGATCACAGAATTATCTACCCATTTACAGGGACAGCTGGTAGCGGTAAACCCGGCTTACGACCTTGCCTTTGATGCTTTTGCACCAGATGCTTACAAAAACAATCCAAAAGCAAGAACAGAATGGGCGGTACAGCAGCTGAAATATGCGGCCAAGGCCTCTCAGAACCTTGGCTTAAATGCACATGCCACTTTTAGCGGTTCGCTGTTATGGCATATGTTCCATCCCTGGCCGCAACGCCCGGAAGGATTGGTGGATGCCGGTTTTACAGAGCTGGCAAAAAGATGGATGCCCATCCTGAACGAATTTGATGCCTGTGGCGTAGACGTTTGTTATGAGATCCATCCGGGTGAGGACCTCTTTGATGGCATCACTTACGAGATGTTCCTGGAAAAGGTGAACAACCACCCCCGCGCCTGTTTGCTTTACGATCCTTCACATTTTGTATTGCAGCAGCTGGATTACATCCAGTACATAGATTTTTACCATGAGCGCATCAAAGCCTTCCATGTGAAGGATTCTGAATTTAACCCCACTGGTCGGCAGGGTACTTTTGGCGGCTACCAAAGCTGGGCCAACCGTGCCGGAAGGTACCGTTCGCCGGGTGATGGACAGGTTGATTTTAAGACCATCTTCAGCAAATTGGCGCAGTACGATTATACCGGTTGGGCGGTGATGGAATGGGAATGCTGCATCAAGGATGCGCAGGTTGGTGCAAAGGAAGGTGCAGAATTTATCCGCAAGAACATCATTAAGGTAACCGACAGGGCATTTGACGATTTTGCGGCTTCGGGCGGGAATGATGATTTTAACAAGAAGATCTTAGGCTTATAATAAATACACAAATGAAAAAAACACTATTTATCCTGGGCTGCTATGTACTCGCAATGACAGCTTGTGCTAGTCCGGAAGAAAGGGCTGCTGCCCTTAAACAAGCAGAAACTACTAAAGATACTGCCGGGAATGGGGCGGCAACTTCTGCATCTGCGGCCGACATTACAGCGGGGGAACAACTGATTGCAAAGAATGACTGCATTGGCTGCCACAATAAAGACAATAAGATCATTGGCCCAGCCTATGTAGACATTGCGGCCAAATATCCTTTAAATGAAGGAAATGTGAACCACCTGGTAGAGAAAGTCATCAGTGGTGGTAAAGGGGTATGGGGCGAGATCCCGATGACACCTCACGATGCCTTAAATAAGGATGATGTAAAAAAAATGGTTACTTATATTTTATCGGTCAAAAAATAAACCAGCAAGGTCATGGAAAAATCGAGACGTAATTTTCTAAAAACAAGCGCAGTAGCAGCTTCTGCATTTATGATTGTGCCCCGTCATGTACTGGGTGGCAAAGGTTTTTTAGCCCCAAGCGACAGGCTGATCGTTGCCAGTATAGGTGCCGGTGGCAAGGGCAAAGCAGATATTGCGGGAATTTATAAAAGTGGCAAGGCCGATATTGCTTTTCTTTGTGATGTGCACGACAGCAGGGCTGCCGATAGCGTAAAAGCTTTTCCTAAAGCAAAATATTATAAGGACTACCGTCAGATGCTGGATAAAGAAGCCAAACATTTTGATGCAGTCTCTGTTTCTACACCCGACCATAACCATACCATTCAGGCACTTGCTGCTATGCAGCTGGGCAAGCATGTATATGTGCAGAAACCACTGACCCATGACATTTATGAAGCGCGGATGCTGACTTCAGCTGCCGATAAATACAAAGTGGTAACCCAGATGGGTAACCAGGGCGCATCTAACGATGGCCCCAGGCTCATGAAAGAATGGTATGATGCCGGCCTGATTGGGGATGTACATACCGTTTATGCCTGGACTGACAGGCCGGTATGGCCACAGGGTATTCCCTGGTCGGCCAATAAAGCACAAGTACCTGCAGACCTGGCCTGGAACTTATGGCTGGGTACCGCACCCTATAAAGATTATGTAGACAAACTGGTACCTTTTAACTGGCGTGGCTGGTGGGATTACGGTACCGGTGCACTTGGCGATATGGGTTGCCACCTGCTGGAAGCCCCATTCAGTATACTGAACTTAAAATATGCTACCGAGGTTCAGGCCAGTGTGGGCTCTGTGTATGTAGATGAGTTTAAAAGAGGATATTTTCCAGACAGCTGCCCGCCATCCAGCCATGTAACCTTAAAATTCCCTAAAACCAATAAAACCCAGGGCGACATTGTGGTACATTGGATGGACGGTGGCATTCAGCCGGAAAGACCAGAAGAACTGGGTGCCAACGATGTGTTTGGCGATGGCGGCAACGGAACTTTGTTTATAGGCACTAAAGGTAAAATGATGGCTGGCACTTATGGCCGGAACCCCCGCTTATTGCCATTGAGCAGGAACGAAAATTTAAATGTGGCGCAAAAATTTGCCCGTGTACCGGATGGCGAGAATGGCCATTACAAACAATGGGTTGATGGCTGTATTGCCGGCTATGGCAAACAGGAACTGAGCTCGCCCTTTTCAATTGCCGGCCCGCTTACAGAATCACTGCTGATGGCAAACCTGGCCATCAGGGCTACAGACATACAGCGCAAAGATGCAGAAGGCAAAATTAAATATCCGGGCAGAAACATTAAGCTATTGTGGGACAATGCCAACATGAGGATCACCAATTTTGATGACGTAAACCAATTTGTAAAAAGAGAATACCGTACAGGATGGTAAGCAAAACCTGCTAACTTTAAACAACCAAAACCAATTATAAAAACATGAAACAATATATTTTTTCGGCCATGATACTTACCCTGATGGGCGGTAGTATTGCAAACGCCCAGTCGGGCAAAAAAGGATTTACTAAATTATTTGATGGCAAAACCACCAAAGGCTGGCATACTTACGGTAAAACCACTACCGGATCAAAATGGAAAGTTGAAGATGGCACCCTTCATTTTACACCTGCGGGAGATAAAAGTGAGGGTGGCGACCTGGTAACAAACGATGAATACAGCAATTTCCACTTAAAACTCGACTGGAAGGTTGCCCCTAAAGCCAATAGCGGTATCATTTTTTATGTACATGAGGATGCAGCAAAATATCCGCAAACCTATAGTACGGGGCTGGAAATGCAGGTGCTGGACAATGATGGCCATCCTGATGGCAAGATCACCAAACATCGTGCAGGCGACCTGTATGATCTGGTAAAAAGCAGCTCAGAACCGGTTAAACCTGTGGGCGAATGGAATACTGCCGAGATCATTTCTAAAAATGGCAAGCTGGAACAATACCTGAATGGCGTAAAAGTGGTATCTACCACGCTTTGGGATGAGAACTGGAAAAACCTGGTTGCAGGAAGTAAATTTGCCAAATGGGAAAACTGGGGTACTTTTAAATCTGGTAAAATTGCTTTGCAGGATCATGGCAATGAGGTATGGTACCGCAACATCATGATTAAAAAGCTGTAATTCACCGAAAAAATAAGAATAATCAACCAAACATGAATTTAAACAACCGCATTAAATTATCCACCATGATGTTCCTGGAGTTTTTCATCTGGGGCTCCTGGTTTGTGACCATGGGTACTTACCTGGGCAAAAACCTGTTGTCAGATGGTGTACAAATTGGCTCTGCCTATAGTACCCAGTCGCTGGGCGCTATCATTGCCCCATTTATTATTGGCTTAATTGCCGACAGGTTTTTTGCGGCACAAAAAATACTCGGGGTTTTACACCTGGCTGGAGGTGCCCTGCTGTGGTTTGCTTCTACCTCACTAAATTTCGAAAGCTTTTTCCCTTTCATCTTAGGCTATATGATTGCTTATATGCCTACGCTGGCACTGGTCAATTCCATTTCCTTTAAGCAAATGAAAGATCCGGAAAAAGAATTTCCTTCTATCCGTGTGTTTGGAACCATTGGCTGGATTGTAGCCGGGATCATCATTGGCTGGTTAAATTGGGAACAATCAGGAAACCTGGTGCTTACCTTTAAAATGGCAGCTGTAGCCTCAATAGTCCTGGGCTTGCTGAGTTTTGCACTTCCACATACACCTCCGGCAAAAAAAGGAGAAAAAACGAGTTTAGGGGATATTCTTGGCCTGGATGCACTAAAACTGCTTAAAAACAAGTCTTTCCTGATCTTCTTTATTGCCTCCATTGCGATCTGTATTCCACTGGCCTTCTATTATAATTTTACCAATCCCTTCCTGAACGAAATTGGGGTAAAAGCTGCCGCCGGGGTCCAGGTATTGGGCCAGGCCTCAGAAACCTTGTTTATGTTGCTGATGCCATTGTTCTTTATCCGCCTGGGCGTTAAAAAGATGCTGGCCATCGGAATGATTGCCTGGGTAGCCAGGTATTTGTTTTTTGCGTTTGGCAATGCCGATGCAAATTACTGGATGCTGATTGGCGGTATTGTACTGCACGGCATCTGTTACGATTTCTTTTTTGTTACCGGTCAGATTTATACGGACAGGCTTGCCGGAGAGCGGTTTAAAAGTGCTGCACAGGGTTTCATTACATTGGCAACTTATGGTGTAGGTATGCTGATCGGCTCTATTATTTCTGGCATGGTAGTAGATAAATATGTAGTAGATGGCAGCCATTTATGGAAAGAAATATGGATGATACCTGCAGCTATTTCTGCAGCAGTAGCCATTATGTTCCTCTTATTCTTTAGTGACAAAAAGAAGGTTGAGGCTTAAGAAAACAGAAAAATGAACAAAGATTTAAGCAGAAGAACTGCATTGAAAAACATTGTTGCCGGAACTGCTGCTTTAGGCGTTTCGGCAGCAATACCCGCTTTTGCTGCAGCATCACAACAATCCACTATGTTAAAAGGAAATGTAAACCACGCTGTGTGCCGCTGGTGCTTTAGCAAGATGGACCTGGACAGCCTGTGTATAGAAGCCAAAAAGATTGGCATTAAAGCCATTGATCTGGTAGGGCCTAAAGACTGGCCTACACTTAAAAAACATGGCCTGTACTCATCTATGTGCAACGGCGCCGAGATTAACCTGGTAGACGGGTGGAACGACCCGCAATTTCACCCTACATTGATCAAAAACTATTCGGAAATGATTCCTAAAGTGGCAGAAGCCGGTTATACCCAGCTCATCTGTTTTAGTGGGAGCCGTCGCGGTAAAGATGACGAAACAGGATGGAAAAACTGTGTAGATGGTCTGAAACAGGTATTACCACTGGCAGAAAAACATGGTGTGGTACTGGTTATGGAACTGCTGAACAGTAAGGTTAACCATAAAGATTACCAGTGCGACCATACAGAATGGGGTGTTGAACTGTGCAAAAGACTAGGTTCTGAAAATTTTAAACTGCTATACGACATTTACCACATGCAGATTGATGAGGGCAATGTCATCAGCAATATACAAACCTATCACCCTTACATTTCGCATTATCATACTGCCGGTGTACCTGGAAGGAATGAGATTGACGATACCCAGGAACTGTATTACCCCGCCATTGTTAAAGCGATTGTGGCTACGGGCTTTAAAGGCTACCTGGCACAGGAATTTATTCCTAAATATGCAGATAAGATCAAATCATTAAGAGACGCCGTAAATATATGCGACGTATAATCCAATCCTTATGAATTCGAGAAGAACTTTTATTAAACATGCGGGCCTGGCAGCAGCAGGGGCGGTACTCCTGCCCTCTTTTGCCTGCAGCGGAGCTGCTGCGGAACAAAAAGTCGGGCTCCAGTTGTACACCCTAAGGGAGCAGATCCCCCATGATGTAAAGGGTGTAATTGAAAAAATTGCCCAGGCTGGCTACAAAGAGGTTGAGACCTTTGGTTATTCGGCAAATGCTGGCTATTGGGGCCAGGATCCCAAATCCTTTAAAGACCTGCTTAAAGCCAATGGATTAACCAGTCCGAGCGGGCATTTTGTGATTGACGATTTCATCACCTCTGACAATAAGGAATTGTTAAAGCCACTTATAGAAGGTGCGGCCGCCATCAACAACCAGTATTTTACTGTCGCCCACATAGCCGAGCCGATCAGAAAAACGCTGGATGATTACAAAAAAATTACTGCACGTCTGAACGAGGCCGCAGAGCTGGTGGCACAATCGGGCTTAAAACTGGCTTACCATAACCATGCATTTGAGTTCGATAAGCACGAAGGGGGAAGTACTGGATACGAGATCATGCTGAACGGAACCGATAAAAACCTGATCAGGTTTGAAATGGACCTGTACTGGGTGGTGCGTTCGGGGAATGATCCTGTTGCGTTGTTTAACAAATATCCCGGCCGTTTTGTGATGTGGCATGTGAAAGATATGGACAAAGCCAATCATGCCATCAATACCGAAGTAGGTACCGGTACAATTGATTTCAAAAACATTTATAAGCATGCCAAGCAGGCCGGACTGGAGCACCTGATCGTTGAACAGGAAAACTTCTCCAAGGACCCTTATGTCAGCATCAAGCAAAGCTTTGATTATGTAAACCAGAAACTGATTTAGGCAGAAATAGCTGAATAAATTAACAGGGATTGGTTGCAGACAGCCAATCCCTTTTTTATGATGGAAAAAATGCCCATCTTTGGAGCCTATTATTCACCATAAATACAACTGATTAAATAAATTAAAAACAAGTAAAACAACAATTAGAGAAAACATGAAAATTGCAGTAGTTGGTGCTACCGGTCTGGTAGGCACCGTAATGTTAAAAGTATTAGAAGAGCGTAACTTCCCGTTAACTGAATTGATCCCTGTAGCTTCTGAAAAGAGCGTTGGTAAGCAAATCACGTTCAAGGGTAAGCAGTACGCTGTTGTAAACATGGATACTGCGATTTCGATGAGACCTGATATTGCGTTGTTTTCTGCAGGTGGCAGCACTTCATTGGCTGAAGCCCCTCGTTTTGCTGCGGTAGGTACTACAGTGATCGACAATTCATCTGCATGGCGCATGGATCCGTCGAAAAAGCTGATCGTACCTGAAGTAAATGCCAATGTTTTGTCGGCCGACGACAAGATCATTGCCAATCCTAACTGTTCAACTATCCAAATGGTAGTGGCCTTAAAGCCACTTCATGATAAATATAAGATCAAACGCGTAGTCGTTTCTACCTACCAATCCGTTACCGGAACAGGTGTTAAAGCTGTTGACCAGCTGATGAACGAGCGTAAAGGTATTACAGATGGCCCTATGGCTTATGCCTATCCTATTGATTTAAACGTAATCCCTCAGATTGATGTTTTCCAGGATAACGGCTATACCAAAGAGGAAATGAAAATGATCCTGGAAACCCAGAAAATTATGGGCGATAACAGCATCAGGGTTACGGCAACTACAGTACGTATCCCCGTAATGGGAGGGCACTCTGAATCGGTAAACATAGAGTTTGAGCATGATTTTGATGTTGCTGAAGTAAAAGACCTGCTGGCCAATACTGAAGGGGTGATTCTGGTAGACGACCCGGCAAACCTGAAATACCCGATGCCTAAAGATGCACATGAGAAAGATGAAGTATTTGTAGGCAGGATAAGAAGGGATGAATCGTTACCAAATACATTGAATATGTGGATTGTAGCAGATAACCTGCGTAAAGGTGCTGCAACAAATGCTGTTCAGATTGCGGAATACCTGGTAAAAGAAGAACTGATATAATTTTTCTTTTGTAAACGTTAATAAGGGTGTCCGGATTTTTTGGACACCCTATTTTTTTAATCCTATGTTTAAAACACCACTAAGCCTGTTATTGCTGCTGATCAGCAGTATTACCTGGGCTCAGACACCGGTTCAAAAGCTGGAAAGGGCCTTTAATGATTTTCTGGCCGATCCTCAGACCAGGTATGCCTCAACTTCCCTGCTGGTGCTGGATGCCAATACCGGAAAAACCTTATTTGGCAGAAATGAAAATATTGGCCTGGCCACGGCCTCTACCTTAAAAACCATTACTGCAGCAACCGCATTCAATATCCTTGGAAAAGATTTTCAGTTTCAGACCACACTGGGTTACACAGGGCAGCTGACTCCCGACGGTACGTTAAAGGGGAACCTGGTGATTACAGGAAGTGGAGATCCGACCCTGGGTTCAGCCCGTTATCAGAACAAAGAAAAGGCGGTGCTAGACCAATGGGTGAATGCCATTAGTGCAGCAGGTATAAAGCGGATTGAAGGAATGGTGATTGGTGATGACCGTATTTTTGGAACACAGACCACTCCTGAAGGCTGGACCTGGCAGGACATTGGCAATTATTATGGTGCCGGAACTTCCGGACTGGCCTGGCGTGAAAATCAGTTTGACATTCATCTGCAGCCCGGACAGGGTATAAATACAGCGGTAAAGCTTTTACGTACTGTTCCCGAAATGCCTTATTTAAAGCTGGTGAACGAGCTCAAAACGGGGGCTTCAGGTACTGGCGACAATGCTTATGCTTTTCTGCCGCCTTACAGCAATATTGGCTATCTGAGAGGCAGCTGGGGCATGGGGATCGGTAAAAATGGGATCTCTGCGGCGCTTCCCGACCCGGCGTTCGACTGCGCCTACCGTTTACAGGATACCCTGAAAAGATTGGGGATCAGTACAGCAAAACCTGCAACAAGTGCACGTCTGATGGCGCTAAACGGTGAAGAACTACCGGGAATTACAAAGAACTTAAGCAGCATCAGCTCTCCACCCTTAAGTGAAATTGTATTCTGGTTCCTGAAGAAAAGCATCAACCTGTATGGAGAAACACTATTGAAAACACTGGCATTAAAATCAGGAAAAATGGCTAAAACTACTGAAGGGGCTAAGGCTGAAATTAACTTCTGGGCAGATAAGGGCATCGACAGAAATGCGCTGAACATCATCGATGGCAGTGGCCTGTCTCCTGCAAACCGTGTAACCGCCGCAGCTATGGGCAGCATTTTATTTATGGCCCAGACGGCCTCCTGGTTTAACGATTACTACAAGGCCTTTCCGGAATATAACGGAATGAAAATTAAAAGCGGCACCATTAACGATGTATCAGCCTTTGCAGGCTATTATACAAATGGGGCCGGTAATAAATACATCATTGTCATCAATATCAACAATTATTCAGGGTCGGGCATCAACCGTAAACTCTTTAAAGTATTGGATGCTTTAAAGTAATTGGTAAATTGCAACCTTTTCCAGAATTAGAACCCATTAACTGATTAAATGAAGAACATCATTGCCTTATGCTGCTTTTGTTTAGTAAGCTACACCGTTACAGGTCAGACTTCCGTTTCCCCTGCTCCTGCTTTATCTGCTGAAACCGCCAGTATATTGAACAGCCCTCCGGAGATAGCCATTATACCAGAACCGGTGGCCATAGTTAAACAGGAAGGCTATTTTATTTTACCTGCCAATGTAACCATACAATGTGCCGATGTGCCGGAAAACAAGCAGGCGCTTGCCTTTCTGGAAGAGCGGCTTTCTGCCGCAACAGGCAGTTATGTTTCGGCAGTGAGCAAAACTACGCCATCGGCCAGCATTAAACTGCTCATCAACGATAAAGCTGACCATACACTGGCTGCAGAAGGGTACCATTTGCAGGTTACACCCAACCACATTACCATCAGGGCCAATAAACCAGCCGGACTTTTTTATGGTGTACAAACACTGTTGCAGCTTTTTCCTGCGGCCATAGAAAGCAAGGAAAAGGTGCAAGATATAGAATGGAAAGCCCCTTGTGTTGAAATCACAGACTATCCGCGTGTAGGCTGGCGGGGGTTGATGTTTGATGTTGCCCGTCATTTTTTTACCAAAGAAGAGGTAAAACAATACATTGATGCGATGGTACGCTACAAATACAATGTACTGCATTTGCACCTGACTGATGATGAAGGCTGGAGAATAGAAATTAAAGGCCTGCCTAAATTAACTGAAGTTGGGGCATGGAATGTAAAAAAAGTGGGTGAGTTTGGAAACTTCATCCCCCCTGTAGCAGATGAGCCGCGTAATTATGGCGGTTTTTATACCCAGGACGACATCAGGGAGCTGGTAGCCTATGCCAAAGCAAGGTTTGTAAATATTTTACCCGAAATAGATGTACCTGGCCACAGTTTGGCAGCAGTGAGTTCCTATCCGGAGCTTTCCTGTACACCGGGTGCTGAAAATTACCGCGTACGTTCAGGAGAAAGGATCATGGACTGGTCTAGAGGTGCCCCTCCTATTGCCCTGGTAGACAACACACTTTGTCCGGCCAATGAAAAAGTATACAGCTTTCTGGATACCATAATTACACAGGTTGCAGCTTTATTTCCGTTCGACTATATCCATATGGGCGGTGATGAGGCCCCATTCAATTTCTGGGAGAAAAACGACTCCGTTAAAGCACTGATGCAGAAAGAAGGATTAAAAGATATGCATCAGGTACAGGGTTACTTTGAAAAACGCGTACAGAAAATTGTAGAAGCAAAGGGCAAGAAATTTATTGGCTGGGATGAGATTTTAGATGGCGATCTGCCATCCAGCGCTGCTGTGATGAGCTGGCGGGGCATGAAATACGGAACCGAAGCCGCAAAAAAGAAACATGAAGTAGTGATGAGTCCAAGCACTTTTGCTTACCTGGATTATATGCAGGCCGATGCCATTACCGAACCCAGGGTGTATGCTTCATTGCGTTTAAGCAAGTCTTACGAGTTTGATCCGGTACCGGCAGATGTGGACCCTAAATACATTAAAGGCGGACAGGCAAACTTATGGACGGAACAGGTATATAACATTCGTCAGGCCGAATACATGACCTGGCCAAGGGGCATGGCCATTGCCGAATCGGTATGGTCGCCAGCCGCCAAAAAGAACTGGACCAATTTCTTTGGCCGTGTAGAACAGCATTTCAAGCGACTGGATGTGGCCGAAACCAAGTATGCACCAAGTGTGTATGACCCGATATTTAAGGTCAGCAGATCGGCAGACAGGCAGCTCCAGATAGAGCTGAGCACGGAGGTAGAGGGCCTGGACATTTATTACAGCTTTGACAATTCTTTTCCTGACCGCTTTTATCCGAAGTACACAGAGAAATTGACACCGCCAAAAGATGCGACCATGTTAAAGGTGATCACTTACAGGGGGAAAAACCAGGTAGGCAGGATGATGAACATGCCAATAGAGGAGCTGAACAAAAGAGCAGGTAAAAAATAAAGATTATAGAAATTGAGGTACTTCGTACACATCGGTTACAATGGCTTAAAATACAATGGCTGGCAAAAACAGCCTGGGGTGATGAACGTGCAGGGTGTGATAGAAAATGCGCTCAGTCAGGTGTTAAAAACACCCGTATTTATCATCGGATGCGGGCGCACGGATGCGCATGTACATGCAAGCCAGTTTTTCTTTCATATGGATGTGGAGCAGGGCTGGGATTTTGATCTTGTGTTCAGGATGAACAAGCTGCTGCCTGCGGGAATTGCCATTTTTGAGGTTATCCAGATGGATGGTTTGCAGCATGCCCGTTTTGATGCTGTATTGCGCTCGTACGATTATTTTATCCATACCTATAAAGATCCCTTTTTAAGTGGCCTCAGCTCATTTTACCTGCTGGATAAGCTGGACTTTGATAAAATGAAACAGGCCGCGGCGATATTACCGAAATACAAAGATTTCAGGGCCTTCTGTACCAGTCCGGATAAATATGAACATACCCTGTGCAATGTGATGTCGGCCAGTCTTGCTGTAGATGAAAATGGCGATAAACTCCGCTTCCAGATCTCTTCGAACCGTTTTTTGAGTAAAATGATCCGGATCATTATGGGACAGCTGTTGAAGATTGGGCGTGGGGTATTGAGTGTGGATGAATTTGAACATTACCTTATTTACAACCAAACGCCCGAACTGATTACCCCGGCACATCCACAGGGGCTGTATTTATCTAAAGTTACCTACCCCTACCTGAATTTGCCACCCCGAACTGAATTTTCGTCTATCCTGCAAAAGCAATCGGACTTATCCTGGCAGCTGCTATAAGCCTGCAGATGTGCATAAACTACTATTGATATTCTGCACGGTTTTTGCTAGCTTTAATAGAGGGCTTCATTAAAAAGAAGACAATCTGTATGACAGTTATTCAAAAAATTGAGCGTTGGGGCGATGTCCATCATGCCAAATGGCTTGACGTGATCCGTATTGTATTGGGCATACTTATTTTTAGTAAGGGCATTGCCATTGTGAGCAATACCAATTCGCTACAGGACATGCTGCTGCAAAATAATACATTTGGTTTTTCGGGCATGATGTGGAGCGTGGCCATTCATATTGTTGGCTTTGTGCACCTGGTTGGCGGCCTTTTAATTGCCATTGGCCTGCTTACACGCTTTGCAGCAGTGATCCAGATCCCTATTTTACTTTGTGCTGTACTTTTTGTGAACCTGGCCCAGGGCTTTTCGGCCCTTAACAGTGAGCTTTGGTTATCCATTATTGTATTGCTCTTGCTGGTATTGTTCTGGGTAATTGGCTCGGGTCCCTTTTCTGTTGATCAGGCCATGAAAAAGAGACCTAATATTTACAGATAAGCTTTATTCCTGACTTAATATGAGGGCCCTCATTGCATCTGCATTGAGGTTAATGCCATCTATAACCAGGGCAGCGCGTTTGTAAAAAACGTCGCGTTCAGCTAATCTGTTTTCAATAAACTCAATCATCTGGGCTTCATTAAGATCGCGTAACAGCGGTCTTTTTTCTTTACCGCTTTCCAGGCGTTTGGCCAGCGCAGCAGGGGGCATTTCAATATACATGGTTAAACCGTTGGCATTCATCCAGTCCATATTGTCAAAAAAGCATGGCGCACCGCCTCCGGTGGCAATAACCACGTTTGCAGGGTAATCAAAATGCTTCAGGGTATCACTTTCCAGTTTTCTGAAAGCCGCTTCGCCATGTTCAGAAAAATAAGCGCCAATAGTTTTACCTATATTTTTTTCTATCTGCTGGTCCAGATCAATAAAGTCGTACCCAAGTTTTACTGCCAGTTTTTTACCCATTGTGCTTTTACCGCAGCCCATAAAGCCAATCAGAAATATCTTCATCATTTACGCCAGTTTTACCCTTGGATCTACAAAGGCATACAATACATCCACTAAAATATTAATTATTACAAACACCAGGGCAATAAAAAGAATAGAACCCATGACCACCGGGAAGTCGGACATTTCCAGTGCATTTACCGTAGTACGCCCCAAGCCATTATACCCGAAGATATATTCTACAAAAAAAGATCCTGCCAGTAAGGAAGCAAACCAGCCTGATATGGCTGTAATAACAGGGTTCAAAGCATTTTTTAAGGCATGCTTATAAATGATCGCATTACGGCTCAGGCCTTTTGCCCTGGCCGTACGGATATAGTCCTGTGCCAGTACATCCAGCATGGCACTGCGGGTTAACTGTACAATAATGGCCAGTGGCCTTAAACCCAGGGTGAGCATTGGGAGCCAAAGGTTTTTCCAGGTCATGACCTCACCTTTAAAAGGATCATAACTGTACAGACTGCCAGACATATTTAAACCTGTATAATCGCTCAGCACAAAGCCGAACAGCCAGGCAATGATGATCCCCGCAAAAAAAGAAGGTGCCGAAATGCCCAGTATGGCAAACGAATTGGCGGCCTTATCAATCCAGGTATCTTTGTGCACCGCAGAAAGCACGCCCAGGAACACGCCGACCAGGGTAGCAAAGATCATGGCAGTGAGGGCCAGGATAAAGGTATTGGGTACGGTTTCGGACAAAATGGTGGTCACATCCCTTTTGGTCTGATAAGAACGGCGCAGGTAAGGCCATTTCAGGGCCAGTACCTCATCTCCAAAACCAATCAGTTTAACGTAGTGGTATTTCTCTTTCGCTTCAGGGGTATTTTCATGCAGGCCGATGGGTGAAAGGTCGTTCAGGTAAAGAAAAAACTGTACAGGCTTCGACTTATCCAGTCCGAATTCCTTTCGCACTGCTTCCAGCGAGGAAACATCCGACCGCTGGCCCATTGTCATCCGTGCCGGATCACCTGGCAGGATATTAAACAGCACAAAGACCACCACTATTACACCAGCCATTACCGCTACTCCATATAAGAACTTTTTGACAGCGTAGCGCAGCATAATTATTTGTTAAAATATTTTTCAGCTAATTTATCAAAAGAGGGCATAGTATGGTAATGCCATTTGTTAATGACCACACCATTTTTTAGCAGCAATACGCCCGGGTTAGACCTGACCATACTTTTTAAGGGTACCGCATCGGCATAAAAAACCTCGGCAAACAACTTCATCTGCTTGCTGAAAACTGCGGCATCACTGGCAGAACTGGAGGTTAGCAATACAGTTCTGATGTTGTACTGTTCAGCAGCATTCAGGGCCAGGGCGTTGAATTCGGCTATGGCCCCGTCATTGGTTTCGTTCAGGTTATAGGCCACAATGATGAAGTTATAATAGGGGTTCTCTATCAGCTCTTTGGTATAATCCGTTCCGGAGGCATCGCTGATCTGCAGATCTTTTATTTTAGGTTCGTAGCCTTTTTTTACCAGTACTTTATCTGGATCGCCTGTAATTTCCCAGTTCTCGTCCTTCCAGATCTCGGTTTTCAGGTAATCTTTATCACTCATCACTTTCTTCTCCCCTGTCTTTTTATTGTGCATATTGTACATGATGGCATATTCGTCGCCTTTGGCCCCTTCAGGGATCTTCATCAGTTCAGGGATGTTTGCCCCTATTTTGTACGGCAGAAAATCTAAAACCGGTAAGGTACTGTAGGTAAAGATACCAAAGCCGGTAGAGGCAAGCAGTACAACAGCAAGCAGTATCTGCTGCACCTTAGGGTCCACCACTATGGGCTGGATCAGGTTGCGGTTAACGAACAGGTAAATGATCAGTACCAGTAAAACGAGGTCTTTGGAAAAGGACTGCCATGGGGTTAAAGGGATGGCATCACCAAAACATCCGCAGGAAGTTACGACTTTAAAGGCTGCAGATACAAAGGTTAAAAAGGTAAAAAAGATGATGATGGCCAATAAACCCGCAGTTACCTTTTTAGCCCAGAAACCCAACAGCAGCAAGGCCCCCAGTACAATTTCCAATACGCAAAGCAAAATAGCTATACCGGTTGCCATGCCCCCCAGAAAGGACATATGGAACACATCAAAGTATTCCTGTAACTTATAGCCAAAGCCCAGGGGATCATTTGCCTTAATGAGTCCTGAAAAGATGAAAAGGACACCAACAATAATTTTCGAAATGTTAAATGCAATTTTCCTCATTATCGAACCCCCAGTTTTATCAGTGCAAAAACAGAATAGTTTAACATGTCCTGGTAATTGGCATTTACCCCTTCAGAGGCCAGTGTATACCCCATATTGTCTTCAATCTGCTTTACTCTCAGGATCTTCATCAGAATCAGATCGGTTAAGGAGCTGATGCGCATGTCACGCCAGGCCTCGCCATAATCGTGATTTTTGTTGAACATCAGGGCCTTGGTTTCTTCTACCTTTTGGTTGTAGGAGGCCTCTACCACTGAAAGCTCCAGCTCAAGCGGGGCATTTTCATCCAGTTCCAGCTGCATCATTGCGATGATACAATAATTGATGATACCGATATATTCTGAGCTAATGTCCTCCCCTACTTTAGAGATCTTTTTTTCTTCCAGAGTACGGATGCGCTGGGCTTTGATAAAGATCTGGTCTGTTATAGAGGCCGGGCGTAAAATGCGCCAGGCTGTACCGTAGTCTTTAGTTTTTTTTAAAAAGAGCGATTTACAAACCGCTATTACCGAATCAAATTCCTGAGCTGTATTTGTTGCCAAAACAATAATAATATTTAGTTCAATCCTATTTTCCTACACAAGCATTTTTTTATCTAAGTTTGCATGGAAACAATGGCTAAAGATACATTTTTAAACCGAAAGACAACACTAAACCTGGGGGGTAAACTGGTCGATCTAAGACCTCCGGCTGTAATGGGCATCCTGAATCTTACAACAGATTCCTTTTACAGCAAGAGCCGCACAGCTACAGTAGAGCAGGCTTTAGAGCGCGCTGAAATTATTCTGAAAGAGGGTGGGCAGTTTATTGACATTGGGGCTTATTCTTCCAGGCCAGGGGCCGCTGATGTGCCTGCACAGGAAGAAAAGGAAAAAGTAGTCGCCGCTGTTGAAGCCATTGCCGCAGCCTTTCCGGAAGCATTGCTTTCTATCGACACTTTCCGGGCAGAGGTTGCAAAAGCCGCTATTGAAGCTGGCGCATACCTCATTAACGACATATCGGCCGGTAGTATGGATGAAGCCATGTTTGAAACGGTGGCAGAGCTGGGCGTACCTTACATTATCATGCACATGCGGGGTACGCCAAAAACCATGCAGCAAAATACCTCTTATCAATACCTGTTGCCGGAAATGCTGGACTATTTTTCAGATAAGGTATCCCGGCTTAAAAAGCTGGGTGTTAAAGACATCATCCTTGATCCGGGCTTCGGTTTTGCAAAAACCCTTGACCAGAATTACCTTGTAATGCAAAGGCTGCAGGAACTGGATATTTTTGAACTACCAGTTTTGGCCGGGCTTTCCAGAAAATCTATGATCTATAAATTTCTGGGCGAAGGGCCTGAAGGGGCCTTAAACGGGACAACAGTATTAAATACCATGGCCTTACTAAAGGGGGCTAACATTTTAAGGGTGCATGATGTAAAAGCTGCTGCCGAATGCATTGCCCTTGTTCATAAAACACTGGAACAATAATATGGTTAAAATTCCTAACTTGGCATAAATGAAAAGCTTGGATTTCGATTTCCTGAAGGTATCTTTTACCGATGCGGTAGACATTATTCTTGTCGCGCTGATCATTTATTATATCTATAACCTGATCAAAAATACACTTGCTGTAAATCTTTTATTGGGTATGGTGATTATCCTGGTGATCCACTGGGTGGTAGATGCCCTGCACATGAACCTGCTGTCGAGCATTATTAACCAGTTTATGAGTGTAGGGATCATTGCACTGATCATCATTTTCCAGCCCGAGATCAGGCGTTTCCTGCTCCTTATTGGTAAGAACACTTTTTTACAGCAGAACAAGGCCTGGTGGGGTTATCTCTTTGGCAGTAAGAATATAGAACAAAACAACCTGATCAGGATTAAGCCTGTTATTGATGCCTGCAAAAGCATGAAAAAATCAAGAACGGGTGCGCTGATCGTTTTTGTTAAATTTTATGACGACCAGCTTTTTGCGAACAGCTGCGAAATTATAGATTCTAAAATTTCCAAACGCTTACTGGAAAGCATTTTTCAGAAATACAGCCCGCTGCATGATGGGGCGGTGGTGATTGCCGAAAATAAGATTAAAAGTGCCAGCTGTATTTTACCACTGACGGACAATGATAAATTGCCACCACAGTTTGGCTTAAGGCACAGGGCCGGTATTGGCGTATCGGAAACTACAGATGCTGTTGCGGTGATCATCTCTGAGGAGACCGGTGAGATTGCCTACGCCAAGCAGGGACGGGTAAGGATGAATGTTTCTTTTGGAGAGCTGGAAAAATTGCTGAACAAAGATTTTTAAAATGCCGAAGACAATTTAAATTCTATTTAATGTTTTCATCCTTTATCAAAAAGTTAATGTTACACCTTTCCTTGCCCTAATTTTCGAAAGTTCATCTTTGTTCATTGGACCATACAAAGAGTCACTCTTTTTATCAATTAAATAGTAGTTTAATTTATTTTTAAAGATGCTTTTGAGCGAAGCATTGTTTTTCACTATGCTATCGCTTACACGCTGTAAATTATCTTCGCTAAGCGTTGTAAGCAAGTTATTAATATGTTTAATTGACATCTTATCACCAAATACGTTAATTACAGTATCTTTTTTATTCTCCACATAGTAGTTGCTCCAGAAGCTCAAATCATCCTTAATGTTTTTATCCATTAATTTTCTATTAGGTCTTTGCTCTACCAAAATATATCTGCTGTCTGACTCATATTGCTCCACATCGGAATATATCAATATATCTTCAAATGAGTTTTTCTGAGTGGATTTATAAACGATAGATCCAAATGGAAAACCCATGTCTACAGCATCGTCCATTGGTAAATAGTAATAACGCTTACTATTTTTCTCCTTTATGCAGCTTAATAGATTAAGCACTACAAAAAGCATTAGTAATTTTTTCATTAAAATCTAATTGTTGGATTAAATCTGTCTCTTCGCCACCGTAATACATATGTGATCTGCTCAATTCTGCATTATTCAATTATGGTTTCTGAAACCGTATTATTTTTGCTGGTCTAATTTCTGCCCAAACCGGGCTTGAATCCCTACTCTTAAGGTATTGGCCATAGGGTTATTGGTTGTTGAACCTGCCAGATAGGCCAGATCAAAAGACAACACATTATATTTAAACCCAGCGCCCAAAGTAAAGTAAGTACTATTCCCCTTTTCTGGGCTTTGATAATTGTAACCGGCCCTTAAGGCAAAAGTATTTTTATAACTGTATTCTACTCCGGTTGAAATATTGATTTCCTTCAATTCTTCAGAAAATCCTCCAGGAGCATCGGTAAAAGAACCAATGATACCCGCAGGAACCGACCTGTTAGGATCTTTTCCTTTACTTATCTTGGCATCCTGATCATAAATTGGTTGTGTAGGCACCATTAGTTTGTCAAGATCAAGCGCAACAATGAAACGGTTATCATTTCGAAGAAAAGTGGCTGCTCCACCAATTCGAAAATTAGCAGGAAGAAAGTAAGTAACATTGCTGGCACTATAAGCAATCTTAGTCCCTATATTAGAGAGATTTATTCCTGCAGACCAGATTACAGGCTCATTAAAAAACAGGCCTTCGCGTTTATAAAGCCCTGAAATATCCACCGCTATAGCCTTACCAGCCTCAACCTGCGCACTGCCTACTGTCTGTCCACTAAAAAGATTTGAATGTATATATCTCACAGCCCCACCCAAGCTAAAATCCGGACCAAAGCTTCTCGCATAACTGATGTCAAAAGCCAGTTCATTGGGATTGAACACACCAATACTCTGCTGATTATTGTCAGTAAACTGGACATTCCCTATAGAGAAATATCTCAAGGATGCCCCTATTGTATTGCGGTCATCAAGGCGGTAATAACCACTCAAGTAGGACAAACTCATGTCTGGCACGAGGCTCTTTAGCCAAGGGCTATAAGTAACTGAAGCTCCACACGTCCCTTCAGGAAGAAATGCGACTGCCGCATTATTAATAGCAGAAGCATTCGCATCAAGCGCAACGCCTGCATTCCCCATTGCTCCAGATCGCGCTTGTGGCATAATGAGCAGAAAAGGCACTGCAGTAAGTATATTGTTATGTTGACGCCCGTCTATCTGAGTGCCTTTGATAGATTGAGCAGATGTTTTACTTAGCATCAACATTCCTACCAAGAATGTTAATACTTGTATCATAAATCCGTTGTTCATTTTGAGAGCTATTAATAATATACCCTGTCGTTTGTAAGGTCAATCAATGCGTCGCGCATAATACCGTAAAAAATAACCTTACTAGAATTCATTTCTATGTAGCCAAACTCTTTTAATGGCAGAACCTTTATAGGCATGTATTTATGGTTTTTTTTGTTTATAAAAAAATGCGCCAAATAATCCGGACCTTCTTTTTTTAGCAATGGAAGTCTATTTCTGTTATTACTTAGGGCCCGTTTAATACCAATATTTTTCTTATCCCATTTAACGACTGAATCATCATATAATTTGTAACTGTAATTTTCTTGGTTATCTTTAAATAAAATATGGACAGTTTTAATATTACTTTTTAGTAAAGGTTGGTAAGCACAACCAGATAAACTAATCAAACCATATATGAACAAAAAGTATTTCATAATTAATTGTTTAAAAAATGTGAATATAAACTTGGTCTAAGGCCAAGTTGTCTTAACTGAATAGACGCTCTGATAAAATACGGATGAATACCTCCAATTGCAAAGTAACCGGATGCTGCTAACGCTCGTGAGCCAACAGAAGAACAACTATTTAATAAGAAATTGTATGAGCCTGGATTGCTTTTCAAGTTATTCGAAATTTTTGTCAAGCGATCCATATTTACACCTTTTATATTAATAGCTTTATTATGTAGATTTCCAGGAATATTAATGGTTTGTTTTGTTGGATTGGGTAATGCAGCAGTAGCATATTCGGTCCAATTATTTCTTGCCTCGCTGAATCCAAAATATCTCCCTTCTGATGCGTTAGCCGGTCCAAAATCAATTAACGATGTCCCTTTTTCATCTAGGACCTGAAAATGGCCTATTTTATCTTTTTGTCCGGGGAGCTCTGCTGTTGCTTCCGTAGTTGCGTTTTCAGTTTGCACTTGAGCACTACCAGGTTTTAATCCAGCTAGTATATCTTGCGCATTCGCTATTGCTCCAAGTCCATATCCAATATTTTCCATCAATGAGTTTCCTGTTTTACCTAAAAACCCAATTTCTCCTGTCAGTAAATTGATACTCCCTACACCAAAACTTACGGATATATCTGTTTTTCCACCTGTGTAAAAATATGTACCCAAGCTATTAATACCAGAACTTGCAACTATTGCGAGTGTGTTGGCGAAGGCTCCACCAGCGGCAGATATTGAATTTCCGACTCCCCCGGATAAAGCACCACTGACAGCACCACCTAACATGTAGCCCCAGGTTTTCCCAGAACCATAATCCCATTTAAAGGGATTCATTGTTCCATTCGCCAGGCTGCCACCACTCCACATACCTATATCAGCACCAATTGCCCAAGGCAACAGAGGTGGCGCAAAGATTGCTGCAAGTACTGTAAATATAAATTCCCCATTTGGATCTGTATATTTCAATGGGTTATTCATTACATAACCAAATCGGTTAAAGTTCTGAGTATTGTAAGGATCCTGTACATAGTTATCTGGTGAAAGAAACCGATGTAGTTTTGAGTCATACAATCTTCCATTCATGTGGATGAGTCCAACACCAAATAAATGTTCATGTCCCGTAAAGCCCCTGTCTGTAATTAAAAAAGCGGAAAGGGAATTTCCGTTACCATCGGTCAGCTTTACAACATTACCCCAGGCATCAAACTGGCGATTTTCCATAACCGTTCCAGAGTCGTCAGTAATCATTACGATACTGCCCAGATAATCACGGTGTAGGTAATATAAATTTTGTACAACTGATGATGCAGAATGTATTTCTTTCCAGATCGCCGGTGCGGTATATGCATCTCCACTTAAGTAGAATATAAAGCTCGTAGTGCCATTCTGGAGGTCATTGGTAATTTCCATGCTTCCGTCTTCTGCATAATGTCTACGATAACGACGAAGCATTTTATCCGTCTGGTCACCTCCGTAGTACATATGTGACCTTCCCAACTCAGCATTATATTGGAAGCTGATCCTTTCATTTCCATCTTCTATGATTTCAACTGGGCTTTTGAAAGCATTATAGCTAATCTGTTGTAATACCCTGGCCTGATAATATGTGTCAGCTGCAGAACTCAATTCTAATTCACTTTGTTTGTAAGTGTTACCATTATAGCTGTAATTGCCCAAATCATTAGAAGTGATACGTCCACGTGCATCATATGTCTGACTATTATTCCCGTTATTATCATTAAAATTGGTTAACCTGTCAAGGTTGTCGTAATCAAAGGTCTCATTCCAACCAAAGACGCTGTTGCTTCGACTGTTTAGTAGGCCGCGTTGGCTGTTAAAACTATAACCAATGTTCATCAGGTTTGCAGCAGTTCCCGATATCCGATCCAATGTTCTCTGTTGTGGAAGGCCATAAGAATCGTATTGAAAAGTAGTTTTTAATGCATTTCCTTGTAAAGCTGCGCTCAATCGGCCTTTGCTATCTAATGAATGTATTTTCCACAGAACCTGCCCAGTACCCTGCAGAGTGGTTTGGAGCAGCTCTCCATTTTGGTACTGAAACTCAATAGTTTTTTGAATTATTATATTATTCAACTTATTTTTTGCTTCATTACTTTCTGCATTGACTCGTCCATATGTATCATAACTGTATGTCCTGGAAAAACGGGCATGAAGATTATCCTCTATTCTGGAAGTTAATCGATTGTAACTATCGTAATTATATGTTGAGGTCGAATTATTGCCATCAGCATTGATTAAGCTTTTTGATGTAAGTAACTTCGTGGTTGGATGATACATATAGCTATATTGCATATTAGTATCGTCACCGCTTATTGTCGTTTGTATTACCTTTCCGGTTCCATCAAAAGTGTATTCAGTTACCCCTTTTGGAGTAATTTCTTTTGTTACCTGGTCAAATCCATCATACTCATATTGATACACACCTGCCGATGGATCAGTTAACTTTATTTTCCGGCCAAATCCATCCTGTTCAATAGTTTGGGAAATACCGTCAAAGTCTGAACTTTTTAAATTACCATTAGCAAAATAGCTATAGTTGACTGTTCCACCCGGATCTTGTAAAGAAGTAATTTGACCTAATTGATTTCTGATTGTTATAACCGATTTTGTACCATCATTGACGGTTGCAGTAGATCCATTATAGCTATAATTAGTAACTTTACCTGTAAAAGTTGTAGTTTGGTTCACCCGACCATACTCATCATACGCAGTATAATTCCATTGATTATAATTCCCCTGCTGTTGCAATTCGCTCTCACCAACCTGCCTGCCATAAACATCATACTGAATCCTAACACCAATATATTGTCCATCAATGGTTTTCTCTTGCCGTTCAACTATTTGACCCAGACTATTAACTATCTGAATCTTGCTTCGACCTTCATCGTCACTGTCAGTGACAACTGCATCATAGGAACTTTTTACATAAGATCGATAAGCCTTAACACCTAGATAATTTGTGGTAGTTAATAAACGTCCCCAGCTATCGTATATATAGGTTTCTGTTTGGTTAAAAGGATTGGTTTTACTTAATGTGTTGCCTGAAGACGAATCATTTATAAATGATGTACTCAAACCTTCCACATCTACAGTCTGAACGATAAATCTTCCTGTTGCATCATACGCCATAGATACCGTCCGCTGACCGCCACCTGGCACGGTAACCGTTTTCTGTGTTACATTTCCATAAATATCGTATTCAAGACTTTCTATGTCAAATGGAGTATTGTTCGTTTTCTTTTTTATTGTAGTGGGTAAAAACCCTATATAACTATATTCTTCAAGCTTTGTAAAACTGTCTGATCCATTATTTAGTGTACTTTTTGATGTTAGCGGTCTTCCAATGTAGTATCCACTACCAGGGTTGTTGTTATAAGTAACTTCAATGGTTTTGGTTCCAGAACCACCAAAATTGCTGGTACTTTTAGTTGTATTATAATATTCGTCAAACTCCATTGTTTGTAAAGTATTCGTCTGGTTCAGCAAATCCTTCGTGCTAACAGACTCCGTTGCATTAACAAATACCTTACTGGGTAACAACTGGGTGTTGTAGGTATAATCCGTTCTGTTAATGTAATCGCTTAAGGTTCCCCCATCATTTATCCCCTGTGCAGCAACAATTGTACTACTTATGTAGGGAGTTTTTGTAGTAAACGTTTTCAATGGTGCACCCCTTAATCCAGGACTGTTGATACTGATATTAAACATTCTATTCTCATCACTTTCATCAACATGCCAGTTGCTACGAATCGACTCACTAAAGCCTAAAAATCCCAAGCCCCCAGCATGCGTTACCGCCTTTCCATAGCCAAATACTTGACTCACTTGTTCACTCTCAAAATATCTGGTCAGTTTGCTTACTACATTCACACTTGGGGCACTCTGCAGATCTATGTAAGGATAAGTTTGATCCAAACTTGTCT
This sequence comes from Pedobacter sp. AK017, assembly GCF_014200825.1. NCBI lineage: Bacteria > Pseudomonadati > Bacteroidota > Sphingobacteriia > Sphingobacteriales > Sphingobacteriaceae > Pedobacter > Pedobacter sp. AK017. The sequence continues at coordinate 19,099 of NZ_JACHCW010000021.1, read as the reverse complement.
GATATAATGGAATATCTCCTGTATTCAGATTTGGCATTAATGGCTTATACTCAATCTGGTGATAAACGCCATCCTGTGAAATGGTAGTCATTTGTGTTTCCGTCCTTGCATCTTTTGAGAACTTAAACAATGAAATGCTACTGTTACTCATAAATCCAAATTCTAGCTTGTGATTGGGCTTATCGGGATTTAAAAATACCGGAATTGGATAATGGTTCAAATTGGTATATTGACTGCCCGAAGAGCCGGCAACAAAGCTAGTTAGCGTCCCTGGTGCCGCGATATTATGGTAAACTGTAATGTTAGCTGTGCCGTAGTCATTATTATTCCTGGTAATGGTGTGGGTAGATATGATATCTGTTTTTCCATCCCCATCTATATCATTGGATATAAGGTAATATGAATCCAGTTTTTCAATTCCTGGAGTGCCATCCCAGGTTGCCGCAGTATTGCTGAAAGGCTGAAAATTTTCAAATTTCTCAAACGAACTGCCGTTCGACATAAAAGTTGCAAACAGTGAATTATTCCCAGTAGAGAACATGATATCCGTTTTGCCATCTCCATTATAATCACCTATCAGGGCAGGCTGGTTATTGGTAATCCTGCTGTCCGATGTTTGCCATAAAAGCTCTAAAACGTTATTATTGTTCATTGTATAAACATACATCACGTTATTAGGAGTGACATGTAAAATATCGGTTTTTCCGTCTCCGTTAAAATCAGCGGTATAAAGCTTATCCAAGTAGGTACCACTGTATGTCTCATAAAATGCGCCCAAATTGATAACATAATTTGATGTTAAGCGCCTATCCATATTTATAAAATAAGCATATGAGCCCATACTTCCGTAAACATCAGTACAATTCCAGTTATTAACAGAATCAGCGGCAATCCGGCTTGTTACTACATTATGATCATTAATAGCGATCACATCGGTTAGCCCATCACCATTAAAGTCCCCTGAAATGAAATCAAATCTCAAGGGTTTTCCTTCTACAGATCTATTCTCACATGCATCCCAATAATTTGGGCTTAGAGGGACATTATTCCAAATCCTATCATACTGATAATAAACCGGAGCGACCGTACCTGATGACCACATTTCAAACTTATAAGTATTATTTGGGGCATCTTTAGCTATAATCATCCCTTGTCCTGCCAATATTTTATTGTCGTGTGTTAACCAGGTAGCTGGAAAAAGTTCTCTAAAATACCCGGTATTTATTTGATACCCCAATTGCATATAGGGTGATCCCGGATCCAGATCATAAAAAGCCCAGAATTTATCCTTCGCATTTGGATACAATAAAAAATCCATGGAACCATTGCCAGTAAAATCACTAGTAATAACCTGAGAATTATTGTTCGCAATCCCCTGAACGCTCAAATTAGAAATCGTATGGCTGGTGATCACATCTCCCGTACTTCCATAAGTAAAATAAATAGGATCAAAAGCTTTGATTTCTCCGCCATCAGACTCCTGTATACTGGTCAGGCGTTGATAATTAAGAAGTGGCATGACATCAAAATTAAGTTCATAATGCCTGAAATTGATACCATTTGCCACTATAGATATTTTGTTTAGGATATCAGTCTTGTAAAATGATAACCCACCCATATAAATTTTTTCATGTCTGTTGGCACTTATATAGTTAAAATTTATCTGATTGATCCCAGGGGCAGATCCTAAAGTTCCATAGGTAATTTGTGAGATATTTAAAGTGTTGCCGTTGGGCGCATAATGGTAATTTATCCTGGCCCCTAAAGGACTTTCGGTGTAGGTAACTGCGTAGTCTGCTGGTGTTCTGGAATTCGGGGTGAGACCATAGTAAGCTTTGGAGCCATCTGCAAAGTTTACTTCAAAATATTCTGGGCCATAATTTTGACCATACGGGGATACTCCACGCGAAATAATCTTTGTGTTCGAATAGTTTTCGGTTTGATATTCCGCTCCATCAGCACCATATGTACCGCTTTTTAATATCAGCCGTTGACCATCCAGTGCAAAACGGTCATGTTCATCAAAGTTTACTCCGCTTATCTGTCCATCATGAAATACAGTTGAGAGAATTCTGGATATGGCTGACAAGCCTGAAATGTTCCAGCCATATCCGGCAGCACCGTAACCGGATTGGCTATTATAAATTAATCCCAATTGCGGCACGACATTCCCCAAGCCTGGGGGTAAGGTAAAAGGCACCGAAAACGTTGCACCCCCACTTGCAGAAACATCTAATGTAGCAGCAGTTCGGCCTGCATCAATGGTTCCTGTGGATAAGGTCGACAATTGAGGTTTGATTAAACCAGGAGTTTTTTTTAAAGTGGTTTTTGCCGCCGATGAGTCCGATTTGAACTGAGGCTTAGCTCCTGTAACTACTTTTATCTCCTGCGAGATTTCAATAGCTTTTTTTGTTGTATCAACCGTTTTTTTATTGGTATCAATCTGTGCAGTTGCAATTTGGATACCGATAATAAATAAGAGAGGAGTTAGATAGCGTTTCATTTAGTTGAGGATTACAGGATCATATTTTGATAACTTTGATAGATTGTGTTTTTGAATCGGAATAATATCCGATAAGGATATAGGTTCCGGGAGGGAGCCGGTTAAAGGGAATTTCCGCTTGTAGCTGTCCTGGCGCATAGGTTGCACGAAACACACGGTTTCCTGACATACCAAATACCTCAATACTTTTTAAGAATATCTTTTCTGGTGTTTGCCAATTAACATTTAAGGTCTCACTAACAGGATTGGGATATACTTTTATGATTCTTCCTGCGTTAAAGTCCTCTCCCTTTTTGAGGTCAATGTTACTGTCGTTGGCTATTTTTTGTGCTGCAGCCTGGTTGTTATTGGTTAGACAATTTACACAGACCCATCGTCTTTCAATCTGATTTCCTGATGCATCATAGCTGAAAGTTAATTTTTGGGCAAACCCTGGACTTGCAAAGCTTGCTATAAGCAATGATACAAGAATAAGATAAAGTTTATTCATGATTTGAGCGTTAATTAAAGGTAATATACTAAATTACAGTTGAATATAGTAAATATTATTAAAACAAGAATTATTTTTTATTTTTTTACATTCCATAGCTTACTTTATTATCAAGGAAAAATTAGCGGGGCTAAAACTTCAGTACGGAATTGAATCTTCTGACAAAGGCAGTATCAATATTGCTTTTTTTCTTTGTAGCAAGGATGACCATTCCTTTATGTGTGTCCATTAGCTGTAAAAGACAGGACGCTTCCTGGTTGGCATACTTGTCATGGGCATCCTTTATCTCTGTACGCTTACCAAATAAGGCATCGGCCTCATCGAAAAACAGGATCCAGCCTTTCTCTTCTGCCTCAGCAAAAAGACGTTTAAGGTTCTTTTCTGTTTCGCCAATGTATTTGGAGATTACTTTTGACAGCTCTACCTGATGGACTTCCCTACCCAGTTCTTTTCCCAATAAGGCAACGGTTTGTTTTTTTTCGCCACCTGCAGGGCCATGGAACAATATTCGGTTGCTGTTTATTTTAAAGTTCATGCTTAATGGTGTTCACGAGATACCTATTAAAGATAAGGAAATAAAAAACGGGATGCAATTTACCATTGCATCCCGTTTTTTATTTCTTTACAGTTTAACTAGCAATACTGATCAAATGCACCGATCAGGCTATCAGCAATCATTTGGGCCGGACGGCCTTCAATCTGATGACGCTCGATCATGTGGACCAGTTTACCATCTTTAAACAAGGCCATAGCAGGTGATGAAGGTGGGAAAGGCATCATATAGCTCCTTGCTTTATCAACCGCTTCTTTTTCCATTCCTGCAAAAACCGTTACCAGTTTATCAGGATGCTTTGCATTGGCCGCAGCAATTTTTGCTGCCGGGCGTGCATTAGCTGCAGCGCAGCCACAAACAGAGTTTACCACTACAAATACAGTTCCTTCGGCACTGATTGCACTGTCCACATCGGCGGCTGTTTTTAATTCCTGAAAACCTACATTAGCAAGCTCTGCACGCATGGGTTCTACTAAATATTCTGGATACATATCTTTAAATGCTTTGTTAATTTCTTCTTTATGATACAAAGGTACGGCACTTGCATGTAGTATCAAAGGGTTAGCAGGAAAGGCGTACAGTTTTTACCTTCAAATGATGCGCTAATACCTTTTTTGCTAAAGGATATAATACATTTTTGCTTTGGTAAGATGCAAGCCTGTCTGCTTTTCTTCCTGCCTGTAGTTTTCTTTGAGCATCTGTTTAATGTCCCTTTCAATAGTCCGGCAAATGGTGGTTGTAGGTGTATCTGTTGGTTTATTCTCAAAAGGGTCCTGTAAATGAATGGCCATTTTTTCAATCAGAAAAAAAGAACAGGCGATGGCAATAACCAGTGGAACTGTCGCAAAGCTGAAAAACTCTATCAATCCGAAGGGCAGCAACATGATGAAGAGGATGATGGAGAAATGAATATAAACACTATACGTCACCGGAAAAATTGTATTCTTGATGCGTTCGCAACCACCCATTTGATTAGAAAAGGCCGTAAGCGTCTTATCCATCTGTACCTGCTGGTATTCATTTATCCAGCCCAGCTTATAGGCATTGCGCAAATCGCTGCCCTGCAGCTCCAGCAGTGCCAGGGGTACGTTGGTATAGTTTTTTACATACTCCAGATCATCATTACTAATGAGCCGGCCAAGCTCTTCCAGTGGATCTTGTTTGCGCAGGTGCCGGCTAAGGGCATAGCACCAGGCGATCTGCCTTTTTGCAAGGCGTTCGCAAAATGCTTTCTCATCTTCGGCACTATATGGATTGTCGACAAAGGTAAGCAACTGCCTTGTCAGCGATCTGGAATCATTTACGACTGCACCCCAGATGGTACGGGCTTCCCACCAGCGATCGTATGCCTGGTTGGATTTAAAAGCCAGCAGCAATGAAATTACAGTACCCAGAATAGTGGGCACTGCAATAGGTATGGAAATTCTGGTAATGTGAAAATTGCTGTATAACATGGTGATTAAGGCAGCGTATAGTGCAACGATCAGCATTTCCTTACCAATCTTTCCAAAGATATATTTTACCGGTATATTTTCTTTTAGTAACATGTCATAAGATTTAAGGGGTATCAAACTAAACAACCATCAAGCTTTCTTCTTCCTGCACCTGTACCGATTGAGCAAAGGAGTCTTCGCATTTTTTTAACAGAGTTAAAACCGGGAGACCACATTTGGCAATCAGCGCTGAAGGATCAATACTGGTTTTATTCAGCTTTTCACACGAACAGAAGTCGGGATGCAATATGTAGTCTACCTCATTTGCCTCAAGAAAATTTCTGAACATACTGAGTGTAGTCCCATAAAAAAATTCAATGCTAAAAGATTTGATTTCCGGCAACTGCCTTTTCAATTCATGGCATCCTTTATGAAAATCTGCGCTCACATATTCAAACTCCCTCGATCGCCTGCTGAGCATGAGCAGGTCGGTGATAGAATCGGAAAGCCTGAATAAATGAACAAAAACAATATTTACTGGTGTTCCCTTCATATTTGAACAAACTTGCGGGATACACTTCAACGTTGAGGCATTAAAATCTGTTGGGATCAGGATCGTTTTCATGACTTTTTTTTAAAGGGTTAATGATCAATTATTTGTTGATACAATATTACCCTGAGGTCATTAAAACGATATAAGAGCCCTATTAGAATTTTGTTAGAAAAACAGGGGCAAAAACTAAGCAGTTATTAGAAAGTTATTAGAAACCGGCAATATGATCTGCATTTCGGTGCCTTTTTGTTCTTCAGAACGGATACCTATAGAGCCCTTGTGCAATCTGATTATGTTTAAGGTGAGTGGCAGGCCAATTCCATGGCCTTCGAAGTCGCTGGTATTAGATGCCCTGAAAAAAGGTTCAAAGATATGTTGCTGTTCACTTTCAGGAATACCAATCCCCCTGTCGGTGATGGAGATGGCAATACGCCCGTTTTCGACGCTGACCCTGATGTCAACCAACTGATTATTAGAATATTTACAGGCATTGCCTACAATATTGCTGAGCGCCAGTTGCAAAAGGTTAATATTGCCTTCGGTACAGAGCAGTGACTCCTCTGTAGGTAAAGAGGAAAAATCGATCTGGATGACGCTGTCGGGATGTATCTTTTTTACAGCATCCGCTACAGTTATGATCAGTTCATCAATACGGATCTTTTGCCAGTTTTGTTTCTTGCCATCAAAACCGGACTGGGCCAGGCCAAGCAGGCTGGTAATGATATGCCCAAGCTTATCAGCATGATAGAGAATGGTCTTCGCCGATGCTTCGGTTTCCGGACTGATTCCTTTTTGTGCCAGCACCAATTCTGTTTCAGCAGTAATGATAGTTAGCGGCGTCTTCAGTTCGTGGGAGGCATTGCTTACAAAATTATTTTGTGTGGCAAATGCCGTCTCGAGCCGGTTGAGCATGTTGTTGAATGTCAGTACCAATTCCGACATTTCATCATTTCCATCCAGCTCTTTGAGTCGGAGGTGCAGGTTATTGGCCGAAATGTTCTTTACATTACGGATCACTGCAGTAAGCGGCCTGACAGAATAACGAGAAAAGATTTTACCTCCAACGTAAGTAAGCAATACGGAAATGACAAAGACAATGAGCAAGACTTTCCGCAGGGTTTCCAGCTCATGAAAGCCGGAAGGATCAGAGGCAGTAACGATTACGATATAATTGCCATGTTGGGTTTTGAAAAGTTTACCATAATAAAAGTTATTGTTTTTATTGTACCTGGCGTCTCCTTTGGAAACAACTGTTTTATAGAAAGTTTCGGGCAGGCTCACCGGTCTTTCAAATTGCATCCGCGTTAAAGAGTCGATCCTGATCACATAATCTTTTTCATCTTCCATCTTCTCCAGGTAGCGGCTCCGCATCTCCTGGTAAGCAATCGATTTTTCATCGGGATAGATATTGATCTCGGCAGCAAGTTTAGCCCTGGCCTGAAGGCGCTTAAAAAAATCTTCGAAGTTAAACTCAGATACAAAATAAAAGATAGCTGCATGGAACAGGACTAGTCCGATGGTACCTATGGAAAAGAACAAAAGGGTAAGCTTATTCTGGAGTTTCATTCAATACTTATTCTTTTAAAATATACCCCATTCCAAAAACAGTATGGATTAGCTTGCCCCCGTTTACATTGTCGATCTTTTTACGGAGATAATTGATGTAAACATCTACCACATTAGTTCCTAAATTGAAATCGATGTCCCATACATTTTCAAGGATCTGGATCCGTGACAGAACTTTGTTGTGATTTTTGAGCAGGTATTCGAGCAGGCGGTATTCTGTTGCAGTAAGGTTAACGGGTTTTCCGGTTTTAGTAACGGTTTTGGAAGCTATATTTATTTCAAGATCGGCTATACTGATGCGGTCTGTAACTGCAGCCTGTTTACTGCTTCGCCTGATCAGTGTACGCATACGGGCAACCAGTTCTTCCAGTTTGAATGGCTTTACCAGGTAATCATCGGCACCGCTTTCCAGTCCGGTTACAATGTTTTCCGTGCTACCAAGTGCAGTAAGCATAAGGATAGCGACATCGGTATTCCGCTTTCGGATCTCTTTGCACACCTGGATCCCGTTCATGACGGGCAACATGATGTCGAGCACGATCAGGTCAAAATCATATTTAAAAGCCATTTCCAGACCAGTTACTCCATCAGCAGCAACGCTGATCTCTATTCCTTCTTCGCTAAGCCCCCTTAAAATGACCGACACAAGATCTGGAGTATCTTCAATTAGCAAAACCTTCGAACCCTTCATATTTTTTGAAAATAAAATATGAAATGTTAAATAGCGCTTAGATTTTTAGACTTTACTTTTAAATGACTGATGAGCATTCCTTTCCTTTTCTTTTCCTATGTCTGTTCTGTTAGCACAATCTTCAAACATAGTTACCGCATAGTTGCTTCATCCCTGCTTCGGTTGTGGGTGTATCAGGTATGGCGTAAGGTTGACGTACTTACACTTTAATAGAAGATGCATAGACCAGGCGTAGCAGACACAAAGGCCTGCCAGGGTAAAATGATAACAAAATATGTATTTAGCCTTGGGGAGCCTCTACGCACTTTATGATTCGTATCTGGCCAGGTTCAGGGTTGAACAGAACTGTACGGTAAGTTTGCCTTAGTTTTATTGCCTGATGAAATTTATTTTCTTTTAAAAACAGGCTTTGGGCATAACTCAAAGCCTGTTTTGTTGCTAAGTATCTGAGTGTCAAAAGTACACCATTTGGTTTATTTGCGTAAAAATGTATAGAATTGCAGAAAATATTCAGTAATTTTAATAGGGAAAAATACAAAGGGAAATGGGTGCTTACAGTACTTATACTGATCAGGAACTGACGGCTTTATTAAAAGGCGGGGATAGGATTGCCTACACTGAAATTTATGATCGTTATAAATCGCTGTTATATAGACATACTTACAAAAAACTAGGTGATGCAGATGAAGCACAGGATGTGCTGCAGGATGTATTTTTAAATCTTTGGAATAAGAGAGAGCATTTATTGGAAGCACAAAACGTCTCTGGTTATCTGTATACTGCAATTCGTAACAAGGTGCTGAATCTTTTTGCGCAGAAAAAAGTACGGTCTAAGTATGAGGTTTCTTTATTGGAGTTTTCAGAAAGTGAATCGGCCATTACAGATCATTTGGTTAGGGAGCACCAGCTTAGTGCTTTAATAGAGCAGGAAATTAATGCTATGCCCGAAAAGATGAGAGCGGTTTTTACCCTGAGCAGGACTGAACATTTAAAGAATAAGGAAATTGCTGAACGCTTAGGTATTTCGGAACATACTGTGGCCACACAAATGAAGCGGGCTCTGAAACACTTAAGGGTACGTTTAGGGCTGGTGGTTTACCTGACTGTAATGCTGCAGGCAAAGTCGCCAATAAAAGCACAAAAAATAAATCAAAATATTTTTCAGGTCTTGTACCCGATTGTTGTTTCATAACTGTATTGGTATTATGGAAGGGCATAAACCTTCCTTTACGTTATGCAAAGGGAAGACATTAATCAATTATGGGATCGGTACAAGGCCGGTAAAGCAACGGTCGAAGATATGGCTTTGCTGGAATCCTGGTACCTGAAGTTTGACCATGCCGCACCGGATTTGAGCGAAGAGGAATTTGCGGCCAGAGTAGAAGCTATTCGTCTAAATCTTCCTGTTTCTGATTCACAAACCAGTATTCAAAAAAGGTTATGGCCACGCGTTGCAATTGCTGCAGCTGCGGTAGCAGCCATTGTTTTTGGCGTGTTCTTTTTTAAAGCGCCAAGTAAACCTGAACCTAGTTCAGGTTCTGCAAATTATACAAACGACATTGCCCCGGGTAAAAACACCGCAACCCTTACCCTTGCCAATGGTAAAACCATTATCCTAAGCGATGTTAAAACCGGGGTAATTGTTAATGCGAACAGTTTGAAATATGACGATGGCACGGCTGTAGAACGCGGGGATGCCAGCCTGCCTCAGGATGACCAATCCCTTACCCTCAGCACCCCTCGCGGTGGCACATATCAGGTGCGTTTGCCTGATGGCAGCAAGGTTTGGCTAAACGCCGCATCGAGTTTAACTTATACTGCGCCGCTAAATGAGCGTGGTGGTGTACGTAAAGTTGAACTGAGCGGCGAAGCCTACTTTGAAGTATTTAGGAATAAAAATCAACCCTTTGTAGTAACTGCCAAAAATTTGACAACAACAGTATTGGGCACACATTTTAACATCAATGCCTATGAGGATGAAAGCAGCACGAAAGCGACCTTAGTAGAGGGTAGTATTAAGCTCACGTCTTCCCGGATGAAACCTGGTGAGGGATCTCCTAGCGAAGCGGTGGTATTACGCCCCAACCAACAAGCTGTATTAAAGGGCAGTACCATTAAAGTTAGCCAGGCAAATATAGAAGAAGATATAGCCTGGAAAAATGGTTACTTCCGTTTTAACGATGAAAAGATAGAAAGCATTATGCGCAAGTTGAGCCGCTGGTATAACCTGGAAGTTATTTATAAAGGAGATGTACCGGAAGAAGAATTTACAGGTACGGTATCCAGGTATAAAAACATTAGCCAGGCGCTAAAAATGCTGGGCTATTCGAACAAGGTGCAGTTTAAAATCGAAGGAAGAAAAATATATGTTTCAAAATAATAGTTAATGGCTCTTCATCCACTATGAAAAGAATTAACCGGGTTATTTAACATAAACAGAAAGGATAAAAAAGATATAAGGAGAAGATTAAAAAAAACAAACCAGAAGTGCTTAAACACCCCTGGTTTTAGTTTGGAACCACTTAAAAAATATTAAATGTTTAACCGCAGGAGTCTGTTCCGTCGAAAGTAAAGACATACTGCTTACCAAACCAAAACAAATGTATAAAATTTATACTAACAAACTTGGTATACCTGATGGGCTGTACCATAAAATACTGCTAATTATGAGACTAACCACCATCATATGTATAGCATCCCTTATTCATGTAAGTGCAGCCACACTTGCACAAAAAATAACGCTGTCTGAAAAAAATGCGCCATTGGTTAAGGTATTTGACCAGATCAGGCTGCAAACCGGCTACGATTTCATTGTTACCAAATCAATTTTGCAACATACTAAACCTGTAAGCATCAATGTTAAAAATGCCGAACTTGACGTGGTCTTGGAAAATATATTTAAAGCGCAAATGCTTGAATATGTAATAACAGATAAATCAATTCTGATAAGGGAAAAAGAGCCTTCCTTTCTGGAAAAGGTGGTGGATGCCCTTACTCCTCCTGCTGATATTAGGGGCAGGGTATTGGATGATAAGGGTGAGCCGTTGGCGGGGGCAAGTGTAAAGGTGAAAGGTACTTCTAAAACAGCTACTACAAATAACAAAGGCGAATTCTTCTTACAGGGAGTGAATGAAAATTCTGTGTTGCTGATTTCTTATATAGGCTATCAGACAAAGGAAATAGCGGCAAGTTCTAGCCTGAGCGAAATTAGATTGGAACTGAGTACTTCAAAGCTAGATGAAGTACAGGTGATTGCTTACGGTACGACAACACAAAGGTATAATGTGGGGTCGGTAAGTAAGGTCACCGCAGAAGAGATAGCCCAACAGCCAGTTATGAACCCTTTGGCAGCTTTAGCTGGAAGAGTTCCAGGCCTAGTAATCACGCAAACCAGTGGGCTTGCAGGGTCTTCTTTTAAAGTGCAGATCAGGGGACAAAATTCATTGTCTCCGACTGGTACTGGAGTTCAGCCATTAGACAATCCATTAATTGTTGTAGATGGGGTTCCTTTTGCAGCAAACAATTCCAATATTAATCAAATGAGGTGGTTGGCATCACCAGGGGGTGGAGAATATCAAAATGAGTATGGGGGAACCAGCCCGCTTAATAGCATTAATCCAAATGACATTGAAAGCATTGAAGTATTAAGAGATGCTGATGCCACCTCTATATATGGCTCCAGAGGGTCTAATGGCGTTATTTTGATCACAATAAAAAAAGGTAAACCCGGAAAACTTAGCCTGCAAGGTAATGTTTCCAATGGTGCTAGTAAGGTAACGCGAACAATGAAAATGATGGATACAAAACAATTTTTAGAAATGCGTAGGGAGGCATTAACGAATGATAATGGGCTGCGAAACATTTTCCTTAATCCTCAATTCGCTAATTTTTTTCCAGATTTTTACGTTTATGATACAACCAGAAATGTGGACTGGGTAGATAAATTCATTGGTAATACTGCATCTACAACTGATGCAAATATCTCAACTTCAGGAGGTAGTTCAACTACTCGGTTTATGCTAGGGAGCGCCTATCATAGGGAGACGAGCGTTTTTCCAGGAGATCTGGCCTATCATAGAAATACGGTAAATGCCAGTTTTCACCATAATACGATGGATAGCAGGCTTTCATTTGATTTCTCCGTAAACTATGCCATCGATAAGAATAACTCAGCTGGGAATGCAGAGGCATTACAGGCATTTACTTTGGCTCCGGATTTTCCCGAATTAATGGATTCCCAAGGAAACCTTATTTGGAGTTATAAAGGCATTTCCTTTTCATCTTTCGCTAACAATAATCCATTTCAGTATTTGAAAAGAAAATATTCATCTGCGGCCGAAAACCTGTTAAGTCGTTTTCAGGTTTCCTATCAGTTATTGCCAGAACTGAGCTTGCGTTCCAATTTTGGATACAACACCATAAGGATTGAAGAAAATTCACAAACTCCAATCTCTGCACAACCACCTGCAAACACTGTAAAAGGCGATGCCTCGTTTGGGAATAATAATTTCAAAACCTGGATAATAGAGCCTCAAGTGGAATACAAGAAGGATATAGGAAATGGAAAGTTTACTTTTTTGGCTGGCGGGACAATACAAAAGAACCTGAACAATTCAACCCTAATAAATGCATCCGGATATACCAATGATGCTTTCCTGGGATCTGTTTCAGGTGCAGCTACCACAAGGGCATCTGGAGGATCCAGTGAATATAAGTACACTGGGATATTTGGGCGGGTGAATTATACAATGGCAAATAAATACATTATTAATTTAAGTGGCCGAAGAGATGGATCTAGCAGGTTTGGTCCCGGAAGACAATTTGGTAATTTTGGATCAATTGGAGGAGGATGGATCTTTTCTGAAGAGTCCGTAATAAAAGAAGCGATACCACTTTTAAGTTACGGAAAATTAAGGGGTAGCTTTGGAACGACCGGAAATGATGCCATTGGCGATTATCAATACTTGCCAACTTGGTCGCCTGTAAATGATATTAACTATCAAGGATCTACAGGTTATGTGCCAAACAATCTGTTTAAACCGGACTATAGTTGGGCGATAACAAAAAAACTGGAATTCGGAGTTGAACTCGGATTGAACAAAGATAAAATTTTGTTAAATATTGATTGGTATAGAAATCGATGCGGGAACCAATTAGTAAATTACCAATTGCCAACACAAACAGGATTTTCAAATGTCACCCAGAATTTCCCGGGTTTGGTTGAAAATTCAGGATGGGATTTTCAACTAAATACAATATTATTTAAAACTAAGGAGTTTAGTTGGAATACCTCTGTAAATTTGACAATTCCGAAAAATATGCTGGTTGCATTTCCTGGCATTGAAAGCTCCCCGTATTCCAGTATTTATATTGTAGGACAATCGTTAAGCGTAATAAACAAATTATTATTTGCGGGTGTTAATCCTACTACAGGTATTTTTGAATACCAATCAGCTAACGGGCCAACAATTGCCCCTGACCTTCTCATTGACAAACAAATTATTGGTAATCTTGATCCAAAATTTTACGGGGGACTGAAAACTAATTTCTCTTATAAACGATTTCAATTAGATCTCTTTTTTGAATTTAAGAAACAATTAGGAGTTAATTATCTCTATTCCATTTACTCTGGAGGTGCAATCGGTCGCACGCAAAGAAATTTACCTGCCATCATGTTGTCAAGATGGCAAAATCCGGGTGACCAGAGCGATATTCAGAGATTCTCTACAAGCTTGACTGATAATGGGTTCAAGGCGGCACAATACTTAGTTAACTCAAGTGGTGTTTATAGCGATGCCTCATTTATAAGATTTAAAACGGCTTCACTTTCATACAGTTTTAATGATTTTTTGTTAAAAAAAATTAAAATGCAGGGCTGCCGTTTATATGTGAATGCACAGAATCTCTTTACCATAACAAAATATAAAGGCCCCGATCCGGAGACACAAAGCTTATATGGTGTGCCACCTCTAAAGACAGTAGTTGCGGGAGTTCAGTTTTCCTTTTAATTATAAAAACAGATAACATGAAACGACAAGTTTTAATACATACACAGATAATAGCAGGTCTCGTCTTAATTTTTAATTTGACATTTTTAATGTCCTGTAAAAAAATGGTTGAGATTGAATTACCAAGCGATAGATTAAATTCAATAACTGTATTCTCTGATAGCGCAAATGCAACTCAGGCAGTTTTAGGTTTGTACATAAAAATGCTGGGTGGCGGATCATCAGCAGATATTTTAAGTGGAGGTGTTTCCTTATACGGTGGTCTATCTGCTGATGAGTTGGTGCCAACTGATCCCGGAGGACTGGGCGGCGTATTTTATATGAATAATGTACCTTCAACTAATGATGAAAATGAATCTAGAATATGGACAACAGCTTATAAAGTGCTTTATCCAGCAAATGCGTGTATAGAAGGCATAACTAAAAGTACCACGCTAAACGAGAATTTAAAAAGCAAATTGTCGGCAGAGGCTAAATTCGTAAGGGCACTGTGCTATTTTTACCTTCTTAACCTTTACGGAGAAGTCCCATTGATTATCAATACTGATTTCAAAAGCAATGCGATTTTGCCACGTACACCAGTTCAAGACATCTATGCGCAGATTATTAGAGATTTGAAGGATGCACAACGGGATTTGCCTCCATCGTATGTTACCAGTGGAAGGTTTAGGCCAAACCAATACACTGCTACTGCTTTGTTGGCTCGCGTATACCTATTTCAGACAGAATGGGAGAAGGCCGAAGCAGCGTCATCGGAGGTGATCGGCAATGCGACCTATCAATTGGAGCCGGATTTAAATTCAGTATTTCTAAGCGGAAGCAGAGAAGCAATTTGGCAAGTTCTCCCAGGTATATCTGGTTTTGAAACATCCGAAGGATATACATTTATTCCAGGTCGTGGATTTAGCCCTCCTGCTGGTTTAATTCCAATATACATAATAAGTACACATTTGCTGGACGCTTTTGAAACCGGAGATTTGAGGAAGAGCAACTGGTTGGCGAGCAATCTTGTAAACAATCAGACTTATTATTATCCTTACAAATATAAGCTGGGATACGATGGTAATACTTCACCTAAGGAAAGCTATATGATAGTCCGTCTTGCTGAACAGTTCCTCATTCGCGCTGAAGCAAGGGTTCGGCAAAATAATATTTCCGGTGCCGTATCCGACTTAAACAGAATAAGAAACAGGGCTGGCCTGGCAAATATTAGTAGCAACGACCAGGAAGGTGTTTTAGCAGCAGTTTTACGGGAAAGAAGGATGAAATTTTTCTGTGAATGGGGAACCCGATGGTTTGATTTAAAAAGAACAGGGCAGCTCGATGCCGTAATGACAGTTGTATCTCCTCAAAAAGGTAGTGTATGGAATTCAAATAGACGACTGTTCCCAATTCCATATTCTCAAATTCAGGCCAACCCTTATCTGGTGCAAAACCCTGGTTATAATTAGTCGATTGTTATCGAATATCCATTGGAGCATACGCTGTGCCAGTGGATATTTTAAAAAAATTTATGAAAAAAATACAATTAAGCCTGCTGATTGCATTGATATGCCATATCGGCGTAAAAGCACAAGGGACGGAGAATTGGCCTAAAATCGGAGAACCACTCCCGGCTATAGAATTTAATGATGTTCAGCATCATTCTTCTAAGCAATTGAATTTGGGTGATCTTAAAGGCAAATGGATAATTCTTGACTTCTGGAATTTTTTCTGTACCTCTTGTGTAAAAGAATTTCCAAAGCTTGATTCTTTGCAAAAGAATTTTGAAAAAGAGGTGAAAGTTGTCTTGGTGGGATATACAGGATCTCAATATGGCACCCATGATAATCAACATATTCAACAGCTTTATGAAAAAGTAAAAAAGAGAAACCAACTCTCATTAAGTATCGCTTATGACTCGACAATGTTTCATAAGCTGCAGATATACAGCCCACTAAAGCTGATTATTGATCCGAAAGGTGTGTTGCGGGCAGTTACCTATCGAATCACTGATGCAGATATGCAATCATTCATGTCAGGGAAAGAGCCCAGATTACCAAAGGCTTGGTTTAAAAACGAGAATAGAGTGACCTATGATCCTGAATTGCCATTTCTTTTAAATGGTAATGGTGGCAATGATAAAGATTTTTTATACAGATCTGTATTAGCTGAGTTTAAAGATTATATGAACGGAGACAATCAATATAAGTTCGACATTAAAGGGAATAAACTTCAAGTATTGGGAACAGACCTAGCTTCATTGTACAGATTCGCTTATGTAGGAGCTGGTATTATCAATTACGGCGATGTGCTCTATGGGAAAGTTGCATTAAAACCAATCCTTGAGCTAAAAAATACCGCTCCTTTTAAAGTGGATTTAGATATACGATCAGGCTTGTATGCATATAGCATTAACTTTCCGCCTGATAAATCATCAAAAGCCAAAGTAATGAAAATGGTACGGAGAGACCTGCAGAATTATTTCGGATTTATAGTTGAAATCGAAACCAGAAAAATGCCTATTTGGAACTTAGTTGTGACAACAAAAGTACCACCAACGTCAAAACTACCTGAAGATGTTGCTAATTATCCCTTTGATTCTGTCAGAAGTATGCTTTACGGCATTGCTTCAGCCTATAGTAACGATGGATATGTGTTTGTTGACGAAACCAATTCAAAGGTGAAGATTGATATCAACCTGAGATGCAAAATGGACAACCTGGAGGATGTAAAACGTGCATTAAGCGAAAACGGTTTTGATCTGGTAAAAGGAGAAAAAGAAATGAAAGTAGTAGTCATAAAAGACAGTACAGATGAAGATTAACGCTCTTGTTTTTAGTTTACTTTTCCCCGTGCTGGTGTGGGCGCAGGAAAAGCATGTGATTTTGGTTAGTATTGATGGTCTTCGCCCTGAGTTTTATCAGGGTGGAGGCTATCTTTTGCCTAACCTGCACAGGCTGATGAATGAAGGGGTGTATGCGAAACATATGAAAAGTGTATTTCCCAGTTATACCTATCCATCCCATGTGGCGATGGTCTCTGGGGCAATGCCGGGCCGTGGTGGCATTTATTATAATGCACCTATAGGCGGTGATGGTGAATGGTATTGGTTTACTAAGGACATTAAGATCCCAACGCTTTGGCAAGTGGCTAAGCAGGCTGGTTTAACTACTTCTGCTATAGAATGGCCAGTAAGTGTAGGTAATGAGATTACCTATAATATTCCGGAAATCTGGGATGTGAAACATCCATCGGACAGGATAACCGAAGTAAGAAAGTATGTTACTAAAGGGCTGATCGAGGAGGTTGAGAAAGCCATAGGTAAGCTAGACAGTGTAAACATGAGCGAGGAGAATCTAAGCCTTGATGCAAATACTGCTAAGATGGCAGCTTACATTTTCAAAACTCACAAACCTAATTTCATGGCCCTGCATTTTGCCTGCGTGGATGGTGCCCAACATGAGCACGGCAGGAATCATGAAAAGGTTACTGCGGCAATTGTTAATGCTGACAAAGCGATTGGAACTGTATTAGATGCTATTGAAAGTTCTGGGTTAAAAGAAAATACAACGGTTTTGATTGTAGGCGATCATGGCATGTCGGATATTCATACGGTGTTTAGACCCAATATGCTGATTAAGGATTTGCCTGCAAAGTTTGTTGCCGCGGGCGGTTCTGCTTTTTTATATGTCAAAAAAAATGTTTCCAATACTGAGTTTGCTGGAATTGTACAATCGGTAATCAGGCAATTGGATGCTTTACCTGCTGAAAGGCGAAAACTGTTTAGGATTATGGACCGCAAGGAGCTGGACAAAATGGGTGCGGATTCCAGCGCGGTAATGGCTTTAGCTGCTGTTCCGGGTTTGGTATTTAGCGGAGCAATTCAAGCGGCAAAGCCTGTAAATTTTGGCCCCGGGACGCAGGTGCAACAGAATTCCCTAGAAGGATTGTTTGTACCAACAACAGGCGGGCATCATGGCTATGATCCGAACTTACCAGAAATGTATACCGGCTTTATTGCTGCTGGTGCAGGTATTAATAAAGGGAAGGTGATCGATGAATTGTGTGTAACCGATATAGCACCGCTGATAGCCAAACTTTTGGGGCTTGAGTTTAAGACGCCTGATGGGAAGCTGGTACCAGGAATTTTAAACAGCAGTATGATCAACCAAACTATTAAATGAAGTTAAAAATGAACAAATTAATAAAACTATCCACCAATTCGTTTTTTAGAGCTGCTGTTGGCGACCGCGGCCTAAGGGTTTACAAACGCGAAGTAGACGGTCGGCTTGGGATGCCTGGCCTAAGTGCATTGGTTATAAAAGTTACCGGGCATAAGCCCAGACACGATGAGGCGTACTGTTTTGTAGTGCGCAACCAAAATAGGGTTAAAATATTGATCACGAACCAGGACAGCACCAGTATGTTGGAAGTATTTGACCAGCAGGCACAGGGCATTAAGGAAGAGTTTGTGGAACTGGGCTTGCTTTAATAAAACAATGCGATCATGTTCGATATCAACATCAGCCAAAAACTAAGGGCTTTGCGGAAAAATCGGGGCTGGACACAAAGCGATATGGCAGCGCAGCTGGATATTTCTGTGCCGGCTTATTCGAAAATAGAATGTGCGCAGACGGAATTGACGTTGAGCCGCTTAAAACTGCTTGCTGCTATGCTGAAGGTAAAGGTTTGCTGGTTGCTTGACGAAGAAGAAGCTGTGCTGCACCAGGAGAATGAGGAACTGAAAGAGAAATTGAGGATGAGCAATATAGAAGTGATGGGCTTACAGAAAAGATTGCTGGCTTGTTTTGAACGGCGGTAAAATTAACGTCTCTCCTTTCATAAACGGGTGGGTTTATAATGGAACCGGGAGTGTAGGCAGCTCCCGGTTTTTTTAAGGTTGAGGTTCATCAAAATATTGATAATGTAGCCAAATAATTATGATTGACAAAAATATTTTACTGGCCCGTTTCTGGGCAAATGCAAACCAGTTTACAACTGCCGACGGGATTGAGATTGACCTGCATGGGGATGACATCGTAGTGGTATCTACCACATTGAAAAATACGGCCGGATCCCTTCGCGAAATACAGATGATGGCAGAGTTTGGCCTGGATGCTTTTATAGCCGAAATGGAGGTTCAGCTGCTGGATGATGTGATGGAAATTGACCTGAACATGTTGTTTGCCTGGCTAATTGGCGGCATTTTAAAGGGTAGCTATTGTAAAACTGGAAGAATTTTTTTTCTGCTTTTCCATTTATCGCAAAAAAATATTGTAGTAAGAACCAAAATAATATAAAAACGACTAATTAACTGAAC
>NZ_JACHCW010000020.1:0-94968 GCF_014200825.1 Pedobacter sp. AK017 | reverse complement strand
ATCTCTTGTTTAGGCATAGTTCAAGAGATCTCTCCTGCCGTCGAGATGACGATAGAACAAAATAACATCATGGGAATCATTAGACAAGGAATATTTGGTGGGTTTGAGAACCGTACCGGGGGATTGGTGGGGCGGAGATTAAATGGTAAAAATGTGATCTCGGCTCCACCACATCAGACAGATAAATTAATGACACAGGCGCAGATTGACCAGCAATTGAAATTTGGGCTGGTGATTCAGTTTTTGAAAAGAATGACTTATTTAATTAAGGTAGGTTTTAAGCAGGGTACTGGTAAAGGAAATGCTTTTAACCGGGCTGTTAAATACAATTTCGGAAACATCATTACAGGAACTTCACCTGATTACAGCATTGATTATACAAAGCTTGTTTTTAGCAGGGGCAGTTTAGCGGGGCCAAACGCCCCTGCTATTCATTTAGAACTGAATGCTGTAAAAGTTAGCTGGTTGCCTGATGCGCAAACACGCTTTAACCAACACAGGGATAGGGCCAGCTTTTTGGTGTATTGCCCTGGCAAAAATGTTATTGTAACGCTAACGAGCAGTACAGAAAGATCGGCGTTGGGCTATAACATAGCAGTGCCACAGGATTTTGAAGGTGATGAGATGTACGTATTTATGGCCTTTGTAAGTGCTGACGGGAAAGTGGTGAGCGACAGTGTTTATTTGGGCTTGGTTTAACACACTCGTCATCCAGAGCGTAGCGTGGGATCTCTTGGTCATAACATAGTTCAAGAGATCTCTCGTCGCTACGCTTCCCTCGAGATGACGACAAAACAATTTAAAAATTAACAAAATGGGAACATTAAGAAATGGATTTTTAGGCAATTACAAGGGCAAAATAGGGAACCTTGTATTTTATGAAGTAAAGGGCAGGCAGGTGATACGCATGGCTGGCAAGAGCAATAAGCCCCCAACAGCTGGACAATTACAGAATAGGAATGAAATGGCTGCAGTAATGGCCTTTTTAAAACCAATAAGAGCGTTTATAAATATAGGTTTTGCGGCAAAGGCAAAAGGTACCATAAAAACAGCAAATAATATGGCCGTGTCTTATAACAAGAAATATGCTGTAACTGGTGTTTATCCGGAGGCCATAATGGATTACAGTAAGGTACTGGTTACAGAAGGTGGTATGGAGCAGGCCATAAACCCAACAGTTGAACTGCTGGCAGGGGCTTTAAATTTTACCTGGCTTTGCCCGAATTATCTGGATTGGCCAAGGCCATACGATCAGGTGATGCTGATGGCTTACTTTCCGGCCCTGCAAAAAGCTGAATATATATTATATGGTGCCAAACGATTAAAATGCACAGAATTGCTGCCTATTCCAGCTGATCTGGTAGGGGAGTATATGGAAGTGTATATATCTTTTATAGCAGAAGACAGAAAACGGGTTGCAAACAGTACTTACTTAGGCGCAGTAAATGCTGAGTGATAATAAAATATTTTAAAAAAATGGCTGTGCATTTTTATGCGCGGCCATTTTTTTGTTTGGGCCAAGATGGAAGTGGCCATATTTGCTTAAATCTTATTGCTGTTTTACGTAATACCTTGTTTTTTAGATACAATAAGATCGTTTTTCCCGCCAGCTGAATTTACGCTTCGTGGTTTAATTGTGTTGTCTAAGTATTGTTTTTTATTAATTTTTAGGCTTAATATTAGTTTAATATTCTTTTAATATGTTATAAATACTTTCGAAACCATGACAGTACATAACAGTTATTAAGCTATTAAGGGATAATTTAGGTTTACCAAGTATAAAAATTATGAGAAAACACTTTTACAAAACGTGGTATAGTTACAAACCATGCAGTTTAATTTTAACGCTGCTCCTGTTTGCAAATTTTGCCTTTTCGCAGGATAAGACAGGACTGATCAAAGGAAAGATAACTGATGATTCTGGGCCTTTGCCGGCGGCATCGGTTTTGGTAAAAGGATCTAAAAACGGAACAACTGCTGATGCGCAGGGTAATTTTAGCATCAGGGTTGCAGAAGGCACTTATACACTTACTGCCTCGTACATTGGTTATACTTCAGCAGATCAGGTGAATGTTAAAGTAACAGCCGGCAAAGAAACGGTGGTTAATTTTAAACTGTCGTCAAATGTACAGCTGCAGGAAGTAGTGGTCAGTTACGGTAAACAAAGGGCCAGGGAAGTTACCGGTTCTGTAGCCCAGATTAATGCTGCAGATCTGCAGGATATGCCGGTTGGACAATTTGCCCAGCAGCTGCAGGGTAAAGTAGCCGGTGTGCAAATCGCGCAAAGCAGCGGACAACCTGGGCGCGGTATGGAATTCCGTATCCGCGGTGCGGCATCGCTTTCGCTTTCTAACCAGCCCTTGTTCGTAGTAGATGGTTTGCCCATTACTGGCAGCATCAATAATATCAACCCTTCGGAGATTGAAAGTTTTACTATACTAAAAGATGCGTCATCTACAGCTTTATATGGTTCAAGGGCGGCCAATGGTGTGATATTAATTACCACCAAACATGCTAAGCCAGGCGACGCCAAAATAGAATTCAGCAGCAATTACGGTATCCAGAAAATTCCACAGAGCTTTGTTCCGGATATGATGAATGCAAGGGAATTTGCGACCTTCATGAAAGAAAGATATGAGGACCAGAAAATTTTTCAGCCAAGCTATGTAGTGCCCCCAACTCAGTTGGAAGCTTATGGAAACCCGGAGCAATATGGCGAGGGTACCAATTGGTTTGATGTGCTTACGCAATCGGCACCCATACAAAGCTATGACCTTACTATACAATCGGCAAACAACAAGTCGTCTTCTACGATAGTTGCCGGTTATCAGGAGCAGGAAGGTGTGATCATCAATACCGGGACCAAGCTGTTCAGTCTGCGGCTTAACCAGGACCTTAGCTTGAACAACAATAAGCTGAAACTAGGCTTTAACCTGGCACCCAGCTATCGCATTGATCATAACAACAGGTTGGCTACAGATGGTGTGAATGGTTTTTTTGAAAAAGTTTTAGAGGCAAGTCCGCTATTCCCTGCTGTCAATCCGGATGGCAGTATGCCAAAGCTGGTAACTTCGCCAGGTATGGTAAATTATATCAACCCATATGCACAGTTTACCATGGCTAAGGACGATTATAAGACAACCCGCATACTTGGAAATGCTTATTTGAACTATGAGTTTCTTGATGGCCTGAGCTTGAGAACAAATCTTGCTGCTGATAAAGGTGCGGAGTCGCGCGATCAGTTTACCCCTGCTTTTATCACTACTAATTCTATAGCAACAGGATTAAGCAGTTCAGTGGATAATTTTTCATGGACAGCAGAAGCAAACCTGCATTATTCAAAAGCTTTTGGTACGGATCATAAAATTGAAGCCCTTTTGGGTTATTCGGCACAAAAATTTCAGCAGACCAGCAATTCGGTTTCCGGAACCGGCTATCCAAGTGATGATGTACCTTACCTGAGTGCTGCAACAGTAATCAGTGCGGGCAGTAGTAATACTACAGCTTATTCCTTACTGTCAACCATTGGCCGATTAAATTATAGCTATAAAGGTAAATACCTGCTCCAGGGGGCGATAAGGAATGATGGATCTTCAAGGTTCGGAAATAATAGAAAATACGGGTACTTTCCATCTGTATCCGCAGGCTGGATCCTGAGCGATGAGGGATTTATGCAGAAGTTTAAATTTGTGGATTTTCTTAAACTTCGTGCCAGTTACGGGATAACAGGAAATAACAATTTAGGTAATTTCCAGGCCTTATCGACGATCGGGGAATACAACTACATCCTCAACGGAGCCCTGGTGTCTGGAAATACCATCGCCGGGCTTGGAAATTCTGAGCTCGCATGGGAAAGGAATAAGCAGTTTGACATTGGTTTAGAGTTTGCAATACTAAAGAACAGGATATCGGTTAACTACGATTATTATCATAAAATAACTGATGGTATGATCCAGGATAGGCCAATTCCAAGAGCTTCGGGTTTCCAGACCATTAAATTTAACATCGGTGAATTTGAATTCTGGGGCCACGAGATTGCGCTGAATACGGTGAACCTTACTGGTGGCTTAAAATGGAATACCGGCATTAACGTATCTTTTGAGCGAAATGTTATTAAATCATTGGTAGCCCCTGGTTTTATCCGCCGTAACAATACCGTAACTTCAGATTATTTCCGCAATCAGGTAGGGCACCGTTTAGGCGAATTTTATGGCTTTGTTTTTCAGGGATTATACAAGGATGCTGCCGATCTGGCCAGTTCACCTAAATACGGATCATCTTCCTACGTAGGGACGATCAAAATGCAGGATGTCTCCGGTCCTAATGGTGTTCCGGATGGTGTGATCAGCGATGAATACGACCGTACTTTTATTGGCGACCCTACACCAGACTTTAGTTTTGGGATCAGCAACAGCTTTCGCTATAAAAACTTCGATCTGAACATAACCATGTCTGGTGCCGTTGGCGGAGATATTCTTTCGCCTGCAAAATGGGCCTATCTAACAAATATGGATGGTTCAAGGCTTCCGCTTGCAGCCATCAAGGACAGATGGAGATCGGAACAAAACCCGGGTTCAGGGATTTATCCTTCAACAAGGGGCGGGACTACTGCAATAGGCCGCCAGGTAAACAGCCAGTGGATAGAAAACGGGTCGTACCTAACTGCTAAAAACATTTCGCTTGGTTATACCATTCCTTTGAAAGATAAGCTGCTCCTGAAATCTTTAAGGGTATATGGCTCGGTACAGCAGGCTTTCATTATTACTGGTTACACTGGGTTTAATCCTGAAATCAACCTGAACGGAACGGATGCCACCCAGGGAATTGGTGTGGATGAAAACGCATATCCGGTGCCAAGAACTTTCTCTATTGGTATTTCAACAACATTTAAATAGGGTAATCAAAAATATAAGAAAAGATGAAAAAGATATTGATATATATAGCCATGCTTTCTTTTACAGCAGTATCCTGTAAAAAAAGCTTTATAGAGTTGACACCAAAAGATTCCTTTTCTGTCGAAACTTTTTTTAAGACAGAAGACCAGTTCAGGCAGGGGGTTATTGCCGCTTATGTTCCGCTACGGGATTTAGCTAACCAGGATTTTTATGTGGCTGAAATGCGTTCAGACAATACCCATTATCAGCCTTATCCAAGTAACAGGGGAACCGCCTATCTGTTTAAGGAAAATATTGACGATTTTGTAGATGGACCAACCAATTCGAATACAAATTCAGTTTACTTTGCCTGTTATTCCGGCATTGCAAAAGCTAATATTGTAATAGAACGTTTGAAGGATGCAGATATCGCTGCAGCAGCCAGGAATGATATTGAAGGACAGGCTAAATTTTTAAGGGCATTTTATTATTTTAAACTGGTACGTTTATTTGGCGGGGTACCTTTATATTTAAAAGAAGTGAAAAAAGCTGATGATGCTTTTGTTTCCAGATCGACGGCAGATGAAGTTTACGCACAGATTACGGCTGATGTTAAAGATGCCATAACTATGCTGGCAGCGCCTACTAAACTACCAGGGAAGGAAAGTGGCCAGGCTACCAAGGGTTCTGCTACAATGTTGTACGGCGAGGTATTGATGACGCAGAAAAAATACGGTGAAGCTGAAATTGTACTGGGTACTCTTGCGGGTATGGGTTATGGTTTGCAAACCAATTATGCCGATGTTTTTTTACCCGCAAACAAGAACACCAAAGAATCAATTTTTGAGGTGCAATACCTTGAAGGCGACGCCACGGGCACTGCACCGAGTAATTTTATTTATCAGTTTTTACCACGTACAGCGCCTAATGCCTATACCAATTTGATTACAGGTACAGCTACCAATAATGGCGCTACAGGAGGATGGAATACGCCTACGCAGGATATCATTGATGCATACGAACCTGGTGATACGCGGAAAGATGCCTCCATAGCCATCGCTGAGGGCGCTTATAACGGTAGTGACCTGTTGGTGGTTTCAGCCAATAAAAGTATTGTCAATTATATACCGGCTGCGGGCAAAGTGGGTATTCCGTATATTAAAAAGTATTTGCACACCCCGCATCCGGTAGCCAACAATACCAATGACAACTGGCCCATATACCGGTATGCGGATGCACTGTTGTTGCTGGCTGAGGCTCTGAATGAAAATGGAAAACCGGGCTTGGCATTAACTCCCTTGAATGCGGTAAGGGCCAGGGCCTTTGGTAATGCCACGCATAACATTACCACTACTGATCCGGTAGCACTGCGTGACATCATCGATCATGAAAGAAGGGTAGAGCTAGCCTTTGAAAACCACCGCTGGCACGACTTGGTACGTACAGGTAAAGCCATCCAGGTAATGACCGCCCACGGGATTAAAATGAAGCAAATGTATAATTACCTTTCACCGGCTTCTTATAATATTACTCCCGCAAAATTATTGTATCCTATCCCGCAGTCAGAAAGGGAAATTAACCCGGATCTGACCCAAAATCCTTTATAAACTTTTAAACCAGGGGGCGTTATGCCCCCTTTATACTAACCAGATATGTATAAAAAGCTTAAACGTACCTGTTGTATGGCCATAGTGGTCATGGTACTTATACCTTTTAAAAAGCTTGCCGCACAGGAAAAACCAATTTCTATAAACTGGAACAATACCATTGCGGTTTCTAAAACCACACCTACACTGCAGGTGGTATATAACCCCATGTTGCGTGCAAATTCACCAATTCATAAAGCTACTTTTGAGGCTTTAAAAAACATGGGTGCCAATTATGTGCGTTATGTACCCTGGTTTCCCTACCCTAAAGCAGCGGTTGTTGAACTGAAGGCCCCAACTGCTACTGAAACCTTCTGGGATTTTCAATATGCTGACCCTGCTGTGATCGATTTTATGGAAGCCACGAAGGGACATCCGGCTGTAATAAATTTTAGTACTATACCAGTATGGATGTTCAAAACGGCTAAACCTGTTGAGCACCCTGATGATCCCGATTTACCTTTCTGGGAATATAATCAGGGCAAAGAACTGCGTGATACAACCTGCAAGGAGGTTGCAGATTATTTTGCAAGAGTTTTTAGCTGGTATACCAGGGGTGGTTTTACCGATGAACTTGGCAAATTTCACAAATCTGGACACCACTATAAATTTCCTTACTGGGAAGTATTAAATGAACCGGATCTGGAGCATCGGATGTCGCCCCAGCTGTATACCAAAATTTATGATGCAGTTGTTAATGAGCTCAAAAAGATCGCTCCGGAAACAAAATTTGTAGGAATCTCTGTTGCACACGAAACGGATCCGCAGTGGTTTGAGTTTTTCCTTAATCCTGCCAACCATAAATCCGGCGTGCCTCTTGATGGCATTTCCTATCATTTTTATGGCCGCCCGGCCTCTATAGACCAGCAGATCGACAGCTATCAATATTCTTTTTTTGACCAGGCCAATGGTTTTTTGGACCGTGTAAGGTATATAGAGAATATCCGTAAACGCCTTGCCCCAAATACATTTACGCAGATCAACGAAATCGGAAATATTCTGCAGAACAGGGATTATAAGGGTGTGATACCTGATGGATACTGGAACTTGTCGGGCGCCATGTTTGCCTATCTGTATGTAGAGCTTAGCAAAATAGGTATTGATGTAGCCGGCGAATCGCAACTTGTGGGTTATCCTACGCAGTTTCCTGATGTATCGATGATGAACTGGAAAAACGGAAAACCTAACGCAAGATACTGGGTGCTGAAACTGTTGAAAGATAATTTTGGTCCAGGTGATAAGTTGGTTGCGGCGAATTCCTATAGTCCTGATGTGATTGCACAGGCATTTATAACCGCAAGCGGTAAAAAACTGTTGCTCATCAACAAAACAAATAAAGTGGTTAACCTTAAAGTCACCGGGATGGAAGGTGCTAAACTGCAGACCGTAGACGTTTCGACAGGGGACAATCCTATTGCAGAAGGTGAAATAAAGGGCAACGCCTTCCTGGTAAAACCCTTTTCTGTTACCATTATTAAAATAAAAGATTAAAATGGAAAGGATAGCCTTTAAAATGACCTTGCTTGAGGGCCATGTTGACGAGTATAAGAGAAGACACCAGGAAATATGGCCCGAAATACCCGCTTTGTTAAAACAAGCGGGTATTTCAGCTTATTCTATTTATTTGGATGAGCAGACAAATACACTTTTTGCCACGTTAAAGCTAACCGACAGCGCACAGCTCGATTGGCTTTCACAGCAACAGCAGATGCGTGAATGGTGGAAATATATGAGTGATATTACCCTGAGTGATGCAGAGGGAGTTCCTGTTCTGACTACTTTAAACGAACTGTTCCATCTGGCCTGATCTTACGATTAATTAAAAATAATGTAATTAAACCCTCAACCTAACCATATATGCCGAACCTGAACCGAAGAAAATTTATACAGATCAGCTCCCTGGTTGCAGCAAATATGGCTGTATTTAGCTTAAACAGTAAAGCCAGCATTTTTGATGAAAAACTGACTGAAGAAGAACTGACTTTAAAGCTCCTGAAAGCTGGGTTTACGAACCCGCCCGATAGTGCTAAAGCCTCTTGTTACTGGTGGTGGTTTAACAGCCTGGTAGATGAGGAAGGGATTAGTTTGGACCTTGCTGAATTTAAAGCAAAAGGTATGGGCGGCGTATTGCTGATCAACTCGATCAGCGGGTTTGGCAGCGGCCCCATCCCTGAAGGCCCGAAATTTTTATCGGATGAGTGGCGTTCACTTTTTAGGCATGCTTTAAAAGAGGCCGACAGGCATGGCATTGAGGTAGGGGTAAACCTGAGCACTGGTTGGGCAATGGGGGGCACCTGGATTAAACCGGAAGATTCAGGGAGGTGGTTGCTGCAGGCCAAAACAAGGCTGAGCGGTCCGGCCCGTTTTTCCGGAAAACTCCCTTTGCCCGGTAGCAGGGATGGTTATGACAATGCCAAACAGCTTTTTATAAAAGATTATATTGACCTGCCGATGGAACAGCTGGATTACAGGGATACTTCGGTAGTGGCTTATAAGGAAATTCCTGGTGCACTGTCGTTAAAAGATGGCGACCGTGCCAGATCATTTGCAGCAAAAAGCAACCGGCTCGATGCAAGTAGCCATGCGGAAGCCGCAGAGGTAATGGAGCCGACTTTGTTGCCATGGACGGCCTCGGCTGATGATAAGCCTGTTTCTTCTTCGGATGTGATAGACCTGACTTCGAAGGTAACGACAGACGGGCAGCTGGAATGGGATGTGCCAGAAGGGAACTGGATCTTGATCAGGACGGGGCACCGGATGACGGGTGCACGTACGGCTTATGCTTTGCCGGAAGCGGCAGGGCTGGAGATCGACTGGCTGGATAAGAAAGGGGTAGAGCGGCAGTTTGAACATCTGGGCAATATCCTGCTGAAAGAAGCAGGGGAGTTTAAAGGCAAATCGCTGAAGTATTTTCATGACGATAGTTTTGAAGATGGCTTTCCGAACTGGACAGCAGAATTTTTAAAGCATTTTAAAGGGTACCGTGGCTATGATGCCACACCTTACCTGCCTGTTTTTGCAGGTGTGGTCATAGACAGTGCGGAAATATCTGAACGCTTTTTATACGATTACCGGAAAACGGTAGCAGATTGTATGGCCGATGGGCATTATAAACGTTTTGCAGAACTATGTCATGAAAATGGCTTGCAGGTGCAAAGCGAGGCTGGTGGCCCCAGCTGGTCGGGTACGATGTGTATGGATGCGCTTAAAAATCTTGGTCGCATGGATTTGCCGATGGGCGAATTCTGGCAGGGTAAAACATTTGTACAGCATGACCAGAATCAGGTAGGAAAGCTGGTGGCTTCGGCAGCTCATATTTATGGCAAAAAAAAGGTTTCAGCTGAAGCGCTTACTTCATTTAAACCACATTGGAGTGATTCGCCCGAAAGCCTGAAGCCGGTGGCCGACCGTGCTTTCTGCGAAGGGATAAACCGTTTTGTGATCCATACTTCAACCGCTACACGTCCACGCGACGGCAAACCCGGATATGAATATGGTGCAGGCACACATTTTAACAGGAACATCACCTGGTGGGAAAAAGCAGGTTCTTTTCTGGATTATGTGAACCGCTGTCAGTATTTGTTACAGTCGGGCCTTTTTGTGGCCGATGTGCTTTATTACAATGGCGACTGGGCACCAAACCTGGTAGCACCCAAACGTACCGACCCGGCTTTAGGGAAAGGCTACGACTATGATGTATGCAATGAGGAGGTGCTGCTAACCAGACTGAGTGTAAAAAACAAACGGATCGTATTGCCCGATGGCATGAGCTATGCGCTTATGGTATTGCCTGAAGTAAGTTTTATGCCCTTACCTGTAGCCAAAAAAATCAGGGAACTGGTAAAGGCCGGGGCTACCATTATTGGCCCAAAACCGGTAAAAGATCCGGGTTTAAAAAACTATCCGCAATGCGACAAGGAACTGGATCAAATAGCTGAGGAGATTTGGGGTTCTGCTGCGGTGATTACGGGCCAGACTGTCCGTGCTGTTTTATTGAACAAAGGCATAGTTCCAGATTTTGAATATACAGGTGAAGCCAATTACATTGATTTTATTCACCGTACTACAAAAGACGCGGAGATATATTTCCTGGCCAATCGTAAAGAAGCTGCTGCTAAAACTACCTGTACGTTCAGGGTGAGTACAGGTTACCACCCCCAGCTGTGGGATGCTGTAAGTGGGCGCATCTTGCCCATGCCGGTATATAAAGCAGCTAAGGGCAGGATTGCAATCGAATTTGATTTTCTACCACACCACTCCATATTTGTGATCTTTGTGAAATCGGCCAGGCCTGTTTTAAAGCCAGCTGATGAATGGCTGTTCCAGGGCAGATTGGGTTTAGCGCTCTTACAGGAAATCAAGGGTACCTGGGAAGTAAGTTTTGACCCCAAATGGGGCGGCCCTGAAAGGGTAACCTTTAATAGTTTACAGGACTGGAGCAAAAGTGAGGATGAGCGGATCAGGTATTATTCGGGAAAGGCCGTATACAGAAAACAGTTTGACCTGGATATGCCATTGGCGAAAGGAAAACAATTATTTCTGGATCTGGGGGTAGTTAAAAATATTGCCAGTGTAAAGCTGAACGGCAAAGACCTGGGAACCATATGGACTGCGCCCTGGATGGTGGACATCAGCGGAGCACTTAAAACTTCGGGTAACCAGCTGGAAATAGAAATCATCAACCTTTGGCCGAACCGTTTGATCGGGGATGCTGCATTGCCCATTGAAAAACGGTTGACAAACACCAATATCATCTTTAAAAAAGAAGACAAACTATTATCTTCAGGTTTGCTTGGCCCGGTCAGCATTCAGGTCCGCTAGTTGATTGGCCATTTTCTGCTTGTGCTGGTATCTGAAAATAAAATTTATTGCATCAAATTCAAAAGTATTTGAACCAAAACTGAAACTCATTTAAGCAGGATTCTTATAAATTCGCTTTGATATGTCAAGATGTCAAGTGAATTTATAAAGTAATTGAATATGAGTTTGAGGATAAACAACAATGCAAAGATAATTTTTGTCATTTTATTTTTATTGATTACTTCAGGTAATTTACATGCGCAAAAGGACCCTTATCAAACTACATTACAGTCTTTATGTGATGTATTACTTACCACACAGATCAACGGACCAACTGATCCAAACTTTGGTGCCCTGGTTTGTCCCTCACTAAATCCGGAAAACCACCCCATACACTCGCGTGCAGCAGAGGCCGTATATCCTTTTGCAATTGCCTATAAGCTTACCAAGGAAGTCCGATATCGTGATGCAGCTATTAAATTGGGCAACTGGCTGATAAAAATCCAACAAACCGAAGGCAAAAATGCAGGGGGCTGGAGTGAAAGCTGGCCCGATCCGGAACAAAAAGGCTGGCATGGAACAACCACCGATCAATTGATCTCACTGGCTGGTGCATATGCTATTTTGAAACCCTGGCTTAGTGCTGCCGAAATTGAAAAATGGAACCAATCCATGAGTATGGCTGCTGATTATATTGTTGCAACCTTTCCCATTGGAAATATCAATTATAATCCCACTGGCGCTGCCACTTTATTGTACACCTACAAAGTTGCCAGTAAGCCCAAACAGCGCTGGTTGATAAAAGCCGATTCCTTAATACATACCAGCACCTTAGACCATGTTACCAGCGATAATTTTTTGAACGGCGAAGGAAAAGGCGTTGATGAAGGATATAACATTGCTCAAAGTATCGGATATATTGCGCTTTATGGTATTTTGAAAGAAGATGTGCGGATCAGGCAAATTGCCGCCAATTTACTTAAAACACATGCACTATTTGTATATCCCAATGGATCTATTGATAACTCGTGGGGTACACGATCGTTCAAATGGAATTATGAAAGCGGAACAAAAACTGCTCCTGGCGTATATTTCAGTTTCGCTTTGCTGGCCGATATGGACCCGGAATTTGGAGCTGCAGGATTAAAATGCCTGGACTATTTAAATACAAGGGCGATGCAGGATGGCTGGATTGGTTATGGTCCGCATGCCGCAGAACATGCCAGCAGTTCACCACCCTGCAATTATTCTACTTTTGCCAGAGCCCAGAGTATTGCATTGGCCATTGAATATGGGCCAAAAACAAAAATACAGGTTAAATCCCCCTCGTCCAGTCAAGACCACAACTGGTATAAATTTTTCCCGGACATGAAAGTAGCTGTTATCCGTACTGCTAAAATGATGGCTACGGTATCTGCTTATGGAGAAATAAGAAGGTACCCACGCGAATCTGTATGCCGGGGTGGCAGCATTACAAACCTGTGGTACGATGGATTTGGTACAAATGGTTTTATGCAATCTTCATCTTCTTCATCGTACCAGAGGATTGAAGAGTTACATATGCCTATTGAAAAGGACCTGTTGCCATTAACACCGAGGGTTGGGTTTACAAAGGACACCACTTACTACTCCAATATATTTGAGGCAGATGCCAGAATGAATGTATTGAAGGAATCTGATCATGTTAAAGTAGTAGCTGCTGGTTATATGCAAACGATTAAAGGCGTAAAATCTAATACCAGCTACAATTTAACACAAGGGTTTTATGAGGGGTATCTCACAAAAGAGTTTACAGTTACGGGAGAAAGTCAAAAATATAGCATTGTTGAGCCTATTGTAAAAGATAAAGGGACTACTTTTAAGCTGAAAAACGACAGTACCGTAGTGATAAAAACAGCTGCTTCAGATGCTGAATGGGAATTAAGCGTGATAAGCAGCACCATTCCCTATAAAATAACACTTGGCGCAAATGCAGACAAATACTGGTCTCCATTTCCAGGGGTAAATGCTTATCCGGTTGTGATCAGTTTCAACACGGTTTCAGCTGCACCTCAAACTTTAAAAATATTTCTTGGTAAAAAATAACAGCACAATTATGATTTTAAGAACTCAGACCATTCAGATCATCTCTTTTTTAGGGCTGGTTACCATGGGTTTTCAGGTACTTGCTCAAAAGCAGGAGAAGCCAAACGTATTGTTTATCGCTATTGATGACCTGAAGCCTATTTTAGGTTGTTATGGCGATCGGTTGATTAAAACACCCAATATAGACCGGTTGGCAAAAATGGGTACGGTTTTTAAAAGCAACTATTGCCAGCAGGCAGTTTGCGGTCCAACCAGAGCGAGTATCATGACCGGAATGCGCCCTGATATAACCAAAGTATGGGATTTGAAAACAAAGATGAGGGATATGAATCCTGATATTCTGACCATCCCGCAATACTTTGCCAGTCAGGGATACTCCACGCAGGCTATCGGTAAGATATATGATCCAAGATGTGTGGATGAGGATTTAGATAAACCAAGCTGGACCGTTCCACATTACAGAACAGATAAAAAATATTATGCTGCCTCTACCGGACAGCCTGTTTTAAATTATTATCAGGGAAAAGAGATTAAATCACTGGTTGAAAAACGCAGGGCTGAGGCTAAAGGAAAGATCATAACCGATCAGGAATTGTTGGCTACGATCAAACCATCGGTAGAATGTGTGGATGTACCCGATCAGGCATATATTGACGGAGCCAACATCCTGCAGGCAAAGGATATTTTAACAACACTCCAAAAGAAAAGCCAACCCTTCTTTTTTGCCGTAGGCTTTGCCAAACCTCATTTGCCCTTTAATGCACCGAAGAAATACTGGGACCTGTATCAGCGGGAGGATATGCCGGTTGCAGCGTTTCAGGAAAAATCTAAAAATGCAGTGGATGTAGCTTACCACAATTCGGGGGAACTCAGGGCTTATTCAGATATTCCGGATTTATTATCTTTTACTGATCAGAAAAGCTATGGGCTGACTTTACCCATAGCTAAACAAAAAGAACTGATACATGGATACTATGCAGCGGTTTCTTATGTAGATGCACAGGTAGGCATCTTATTAAATGCCCTGGACTCACTGGGTTTAAGTAAAAACACGGTCATTGTACTTTGGGGCGACCACGGATGGCATTTAGGCGATCATAACCTTTGGTGCAAACATTCCGATTTTGAACAGGCCACCCGTAGCCCTTTGATCTTTTCGGCTCCAGGTATTAAATCCTCCGCCACTACTTCCCTTTCAGAATTTGTAGATGTTTTTCCTACGCTTTGCAATTTAGCCGGTATTCCGGTGCCCCAGCATTTAGAGGGTACCAGTCTGGTTCCATTGATGCGAAATCCTGCCTCTTCGATAAAGGAATTTGCGATCAGCCAGTATCCCCGAAGTTCAAATGCTGTGGAAACACAACGAATGACAGACGCTTCAGCTAAGGTTATGGGTTATTCACTTCGCACAAAAAGATATCGTTACACGATATGGATGGAGAATTTCAGGAGTAACCAGGCATTTAAGGCTACCGCTGTTGTTGGTGATGAATTGTATGATTATCAGAAGGACCCGCTTGAAAAAATAAATGTAGTGAAGGATAGAAATTATGCACTGATCGCCAAAAGTTTAAAGGATAAAATGATCAGGTATTTTCATAGTAAAGAAAAGCCGTAAAAGCTATAAAGCGAAAAAGAGCCTGATCATAATTATGATCAGGCTCTTTTTATTATAGATGTACTGGTCTGAATGTTAAGGATTCCACCATAACCTGGTCGTCACTTTATCTGGGCC
Organism: Pedobacter sp. AK017; assembly: GCF_014200825.1. Classification (NCBI taxonomy): domain Bacteria; kingdom Pseudomonadati; phylum Bacteroidota; class Sphingobacteriia; order Sphingobacteriales; family Sphingobacteriaceae; genus Pedobacter; species Pedobacter sp. AK017. The sequence continues at coordinate 79,828 of NZ_JACHCW010000020.1, read as the reverse complement.
ACCTAGCTTACTAAGTCCCGATGCCAAGCCACCGGCATTGGCAGAGGCTTCGATAGGAGGATAGGTGAGCCTTTTAACACTGCCCGGGTCATTAGCCGGTGCATCTGTATTGTCAGAGTTTAAGCGGGGATATAATCTGGGGAAACCTGTTCTTCTTACTTCTGCCCAGGCCTCTAGTCCATATGGATAAAGTGCCAGCCATTTTTGAGTACCAATCTGTTCCCGTTGTACTGCTTCAGTGCTGCCAAAAGCAACCGGACTGCCCGCCATTGCAGGTGTATTGTAAATGTCGCCCAGGGCTGCTGGTGTGCTTGTGCCGGATTTGTAAGTATTAATGATCGTAGGATCTGTTACGCCCCATTGTGCCATGGAAGCATCAATGCCTTGCTGATAATAGCTTTGTGCTGTACCTGTTCCTGCAGTCCAGTTGTTCAGCTTAGCTTCGGCTAATAAAAATAAGGTTTCTGATGCGGTAAAAATTGTATATGGCGTTACACCACGGTTAGCGAAACCAAATGAAGAATTGATATTGCTATTGTTGGCAACGTTGTTTTGTGCAATACCGATCTGCACTTGCGACAATCCATTTCTGATACCTTTGTAAGCCCCTGTGCTGGTTGGGTCAAAAAACTTTTGCAAACGGGGGTCGTTATAGCCTTTTAATACACTTTCCATGGCAGCACTCATACGGAACTCGCTAAAATTTGAAATGGAAGCCGTAAGATGTGGAGTGGTTAAGCTCGTCTTCATCAGCGCATTATCTGCGTTGGTAATGATCATCCCGCCAGCAGCGGCAATAGCAGCTTCTGCCTGTTGACGGGCCAGATCAGGTGCTTTTTTAGATACCCGCATAGCTGCCCGCAGCCAAAGTGAATTACAGAATTTAGTCCATTTCTTTACGTCACCACCATAAATCAGATCACCTTTTTCGAAATATCTGGTAGTACCGCTATAGGCAGATAAAGTAGCATTGGCTTCTTTCAGCAATCTAAAGAAATCTTTATAAATGTCTTCCTGGCTATCGTACAATACTTCGGTGCTGCCGTTACCTGCCTGAGTGTAAGGGATGGCACCCCAGTTATCTGTTACAGGCATAAACATAAACACTTTCCATACTTTGGCAATCGCGTATTTTATGGGGTCCTGAAGTGCGCCTCCATCCTTGGTTTGTTCCATTACCACACTGAGCTGGGCATTGGCATTGCTATAAAAATGCGTCCATCCATCATTAAGCCAGTTACCTACCATCACGTTTCTGTCCGATTCGGCAGATTGTGAAGTATTGGAGAAATATTGGGCCTGTGCATCCGAATAGCGGTTTGCAAACCGCTGGAAAGGAGTGGCACCGGCATTGGTGGTGTTGGGGCCAAATGTGCCCCGGTATTGCGCCGCCGAGAATATGTATTCAAGGGTTGCATTGTCGATGGTTGAAATTTTGGTGCCATCTGTGTTTAACTCCTCGAAATTTTTGGTGCAGGAGCTTAAAGTTCCTGTAATCATTAAAAAACATAATATATGTTTGATGTTGAATGTTTTCATTTTATATAGTTTAATAAGACGGTTAAAAAGTAAGATTTAGCGATACACCGAATGAGCGTGTAGTTGGCGGAGAAAAAGCTTCGATACCTACAGTGGCATTTCCACTTCCAATTACCTGCTCAGGATCAAAACCATCGGCACGGTTCAGCAAAAAGAACAGGTTACGCCCTGTTACCGAAATACTTGCCGACTGGAAAGGTTTGCCATTTAAAAGTTTGCCACTCAGGTTATAGCCCAATACAAACTCTCTTAAACGGATGTTAGATGCATCGTAGGTGAAAACCTCGCCGGCAGGTGTGTTTCTTCCTCCCACTTTTTTCCAGTACTGCTCTGCAGTAATCTGTTTGTTATTTTTGCTACCATCCGCAAATATACCATCAAATATAAAGCCATCGCGGTTTTCAGCGGTTTTTGCGGCTACACCATCTGCATAGATATTGGCATTGGTAAATGAGGATACCACACCACCCATACGGGCACTGATGACAAAGCTGGTGAAAAAGTTTTTGTACGAAAACCTGTTGATCACGCTACCCATCCAATCGGGGCGGGTATTACCTACATATACGTCCTGGGCGCCGCTAATTACAGGAAGACCATTTGCATCTACAATAATTTGCCCATTTGCATTGCGCACATAGCCACGGCTATACAATTCGCCAAAAGGTTTGCCTTTAACTATTTTAACTGTGTTCATGAAATCGCCCCCGGTGGTCAGTAAAAACTCATTCAGGGTAGGAGATATCTCTAATACTTTATTGTTGTTTTTAGCGTAGTTAACAGCTATGTCCCATTTAAAATCTTTGGATTTTACTGGTGTACCATTTAAGGTAAGCTCTATACCATCGTTTTTAATGTTACCGGCATTGATGTATTGGCCGGCCCAGCCAGAACCCGCTGGTAGTGTTATGGCCAGCAATTGATTTTTAGAGTTGCTGTTGTACCAGGTGAAATCCAGTCCCAAACGGTTGTTTAAAAATTTGGTTTCTAAACCAAATTCCTGTGCCGTAGTTAATTCGGGTTTTAGTCCAGGTATTGGTTTGTTGGCATCCCGGCCAATGGTAACACTGTTACCACCCTGAAATGAAGTGTAGGTTTGGCTCAGGTTATAAGGGTCAGCATCGTTACCTGTTTGGGCAAAAGAGCCCCGTAATTTCACAAAGCTGATAAGGTCAGGCAGTTTGAACATTTCAGAAATAAGGGCACTAAGACCTACCGATGGGAAAAAGTAACTGTTGTTTTCTTTTGGCAGAGTTGATGACCAATCGTTTCTGCCTGTAGCAGTTAAGGTTAAATAATTTTTATAGCTCAGATCGGCTGTTGCATAAAGTGCCTGTTTTTCTTTCTGATAAATACTTCTGGTTGGGGTTGAACCATTGGTGTTGCCTACTGTAAATAAATTTTCAATGATCAGACTATTGTTTCTGATCCCTGTAGTTACAATGTTGTTTTTTTGGATATTGCCACCAAAATTGGCACTTAAAGTAAAATCAGGCGAGAGGGTCTTGTTGTAAGAGAATAGAAAATCGTGGTTGATCTCTCTTACATCTCTTGTGCTCAACTGGTAATTGCCTGATGGTGCAATAATATAGGTGTCGTTATACCATTTAAATTCTCCATTATCTGTATATCTGTCTATACCAGAACGCAGCATCACGCTTAACGATGGTAAAATTTTATAGGTTAAAGCCGCAAAGCCGGTTAATCTGTTCCTTTCCTCATCAGCAAGGTTGCGGTTTTTTGCCCAATATGGATTGGCGGCAGCTGTAGCACCCGGGTTCCAGTAGTTTTGGCGCAAAAAGCCTGAACCAGTAACATAATCATAGTTCAACAGATCTTCCGGGGCTATATTAATTGGTACGCGGTAAATACTAAAGTTGGGGTTGTCGCTACTGCCACCAACAGCTGGGCGGTTTGCGATATCATGGTTCAGATAGGTCGCTTTGATATCCGCAGTAAACCGTTCCCCAAGTTTTCCGCTGGCCCTTAAGTTAAAATTATGCCGCTTCAATTTGTTGTTGTCTACAATACCTGTTGCATCGGTATTGGTATAAGAGAAATAAACCTGTGCCTGCTCTGTGCCGGCATTTAAAGCAATGCTGTTTACCAGGTTGGTTCCATTGGTATAAAAATCTCTATAATTATTTGGGTGAGCAACATAGGCATTAGTTTTTCCGGCATCGGCGGGGTCTTTACTCCAGGTTGGTACCATTCTCCCGTCAAGTTTTGGTCCCCAGCTTTGTTCGCCCGACGAACTGAAAATTCCTGAAGCACCCTGACCGTATTCGGTTTGGAATTTCTGTAAAAAAACAGGTTTTTCTATTTGCAGGCCACCTGTATAGCTGATGCCTACGCCTTTACGTTGTTTGCCTTTTTTTGTGGTAATGATAATTGCCCCGTTAGAAGCCCTGCTTCCGTATAAGGCCGTAGCTGAAGCACCTTTTAAAACGTTGATGGATTCGATATCATCTGGATTGATGCTTGATGCGCCATCTCCTGCATCTCTGCCGTCATTAACCCGGGTTGCCTGGGCACCGGAATTGTCAATAGGTACACCATCTACCACCATCAGCGCCTGGTTATTGCCACTGATAGAACGGTCGCCACGTAAAGTTATTCTTGATGAGCCGCCTAAACCTGATGAGGAGCGGACCACATCAAGCCCTGCTACCTTTCCTGAAAGGGAGTTCACTACGTTCAATTCCCTCGCTTTGGTGAGTTCCTCGGTACTTACCGTTTGGGTAGAGTATACCAGGGTTTTCTTTTCTTTAGTAATACCTAATGCAGTAACTACTACTTCATTCAATGCTTTGCTATCGCTGATCAATACAACATGTAAAGTGCTGCCATTCACTTGTTTTTCTTGTTGTATATAACCGATATAAGAAAATACCAGTGTTGCGGTGGAGGGCGCGTTAATAGAAAATTTACCTTTTGGATCAGTTGTCGTAACGGTTTTGGTGTTTTTTACGGTTACTGTAACACCCGGTAATGGCAGCTGCATCTCGTCTGCAACGGTGCCTTTAACCTGGGCCAGCGCAATTGCAGAAATACAGCAAAGTCCAAATAGTAAGGATAGTTTTCTTTTCATAACTTAAATAGTTTGGTTAGAGAAACAAACCTATTCATCGCCATGCGTTTAAAGTTTAGGTTTTGGTTTTTTTGATTTAAGTTTTGGGCACTTAAATTATATTTTAGCAAGTCTCGGAACTTCTGTGGCGTGAAAAAACATCTGGCTGATTATAGACTGCCATTGGGCAGAAAGTAGGATTTTACTGTTTCTTGTGGTATTGTTTTGAAAATGTCACAGGATGTATTTAACTTCAATCCAATTATTAACAGAAAGAAGAATTTGGAAGACACGATAAAAGGTTTGGTACCTCATGTATTGAGTTTCATTGTGAGTGAATATTGCAAGTATGGTTTTTTACTGGCTTATGAAAAGGATTTATCTGATTTGAAAGGCTTGATTGAACCGGATTCTATTGCAGCTGAAGATTTTGAATTGCTGGAGGCTGTAGACGATGAGGTTGTGCAGCTGCTGCTGAATTCGATAGATAAGGTGATCAACTGCTCTAAAACTTTTTTCATGATCAATAACCTGGATGAGTTTGAGGTGATGGAGAATGAAGAATACAATCAACTGGCCTCTGATAATTATTACATTTATATTATTGACTGGGAAAACAAGGATTATAATGATGTATTGATTAATTTAAATGCAGTTTATTTTACGATAGCCAGGTTGCTATACCATACTGCAAGTCAGTTAAGGCTTAAAGAAATTGAACTTCCTGATGAATTTTATGATGATGAGTTTCTGGACAAATATTCGGATTTGCTGGACCATAAGGTGATTGCAAATGATAAGAATGTGGCTTTACTATATGACCTGATTGCAGATCTGAATGCCGACCTGCTGGATATTGACCGTTTATCTTAATTTTTTTCAATTGTATTCATGAATGCTTAAGCATTTTATCTAAGTTTGAGGATTATAAATACCAAAAAATGTCAGATCAGAAAAAAGAAATATTCGACAGTGTAGCACAGCGTTTAAAAATTGAGGGTTTTAATGTGGTTAACCGCGATGAGACTCGTCCCTGGGGTGGTTTTTTTGTAATCGATGAAGAACAGGCACAACAGTTTGCCAATGTATATTTTGACAAGCTAAATGTTGACGATTTAAAAATTTCAGGTAAACTGAGCCCTAAAATATTAATTGTTGCCCCAAATACCAGGCTTTCGTGGCAGTACCATCACCGTCGTGCAGAAATCTGGAGGGTGGTGAACGGAACTGTAGGGGTAAGTACCAGCGATACAGATGAGCAGGGCCCCGTGCAGCAACTTGCACCAGGACAAACCATTAAATTAAAACAAGGAGAACGTCATCGTTTAATTGGGTTGGACGATTGGGGTATCGTTTCGGAAATATGGCAGCATACTGACCCTGAAAACCCCTCGGACGAAAATGATATTGTAAGGGTTCAGGATGATTTTGGCAGGTAATATTCGTTAATATCCTATATGATAATTTTATTATTTTTTCTCTTACACTGGTTTCTTTCCCTCTTTTCCCAAACCTTTTTTCTGCATCGGTATGCTTCGCATAAGATGTTTAAAATGAATACTTTTTGGGAGAAGTTTTTTTATATCATCACTTTTTTATCACAGGGCTCTTCTTTTTTGAATCCACGTGCTTATGCCATTCTACACCGGATGCATCACGCGTTCAGTGATACAGAAAAAGACCCTCACTCCCCTCATTTTGTAAAAGATGTTTGGGGAATGATGATTCAGACCAAGAACATTTACCTCAATTATTCGAAGTACAATGTGGAGCCTGAAGAACAGTTCAGGGATAAATATCCATCCTGGCCATTGATTGATAAGATAGGTGATTCCTGGATTACAAGGATCATTTTTATCAGTTTTTATATATGGTTCTATGTTGTTTTTGCTACTTCATGGTGGATGTTTTTACTGCTTCCTATCCATTTCTTAATGGGCCCGATACATGGTGCTATTGTAAACTGGTGCGGACATAAATATGGTTATTCCAATCATGACAATGATGATCATAGTAAAAATTCACTGCCATTTGACTTTTTGATGCTTGGAGAGTTGTTTCAGAACAATCACCATAAAAAACCAAACAGCCCTAATTTTGCTTCACGCTGGTTTGAATTTGACCCTACTTATCCTGTTATGAAACTGATGCACTGGATGCGGATCATAAAAATCAGAAAAACAGACCATTAGATTTTAACATAAAAAAGCAGTGCAATTTTTGAAAGCACTGCTTTTTTATGTTAATTCCGGGACTTGCTATCCCAATGGAGTTAAATACTGTGTATAGGAATAGCCTTCTTCGCCCTGGTCGGTTTTAATTTGCCACCATTGGTCGTTAGCCTTACTTACAAGTGTTACAACTTCATTTCTGGCTGCCTTCCCAACAATATCATCGTTTGTACTTGGTCCTTTGCGGATGTTTAAATTAGAGCTGTTGGTGGTTACCTTTAATTTGCTGCCTTCTGTTACCCCGGCAACGCTGTTGATGTTCATAACCAGGTCGCCAGATGCATAATTTGGATCCAGGCGTTCATAAGTATCCCATAGCTGTTGTTTTACAGTACCGCTGGTTGCTCCATCAATATAGAGTACCCCATCCTGTTCACGTACATTTAAGTTGCTGACACCGGCAGTTGTGGCGGTGTCTATCAGTTCTTTATATTTATCTTGTAAAGCCATTTTTTGTTCCTCCTCAATTATTTGATAACCAGTTGGGTATTGTCTACTTTTTTAGGTTTTAAGGCCTGCAGTGCCATCATAAGTTTCTGGAGACTGGCTTTCTGGATTTCTCCTTTTAGGGTAATTACACCTGCTGATACCGTTGCGTTAACAGTTGGGAAATCTTTGGTTGCATCTTTAACAGCTGCAGTAAGTGGATCGTCCATGGCAATCGCTACAGGAGCTGCAGGTCTTACAGTAAGATTGTTTACCACTGATTTTACGCCCATAATGGTGGCCGCAGTCTTGCCAAGATCTTCTTTTGCGGCCTCATTTGTCACTTCTCCGCTAAGCGTAGCCACGCCATTATCAACGGCCACTGTAGTACCTGAAGCATCTGGTTTTGCCTGTATTGCAGTTTCAATAGCGGCCTTAACATCTGCATCTTTTGGTTTGCTTTTGCAGCTGGTAAAGGCTGTACCCGCAATGGCGATTACCATTACGGCCATCATTAATTTGTTCATTAAGTTTTTCATAGATATGTATTTATTATTAGATAATCTATAACAGGATATCAAAAAGGGATAACAGTTAAGGTTAAAAAATGTTTAGGAAAGAGAGGGAAATGTTTTATAGATAGTGGCCTGGAATTTGCTGATGTTAAGCTGCTTTCATTATTGTTTATTAAATAAATAAAATATGAAATTTTCAATGTTAACAACTGCATTGGCCCTGGCCATTTTATTTCAGGGCTGTGTAAGTAATAAAAAATACAGCGAGCTGCAATCAAAATATGATGAGCTGCAGCAGCGAAGCCGGGAGCTGAACCAAAAATATCAGGGCAGTCAGCAGGATCTTTCCGGATCTTCATCGCGGGTTAAGAGCCTTGAAGAACAGATTGCTGCCGAACAGAAAAATGCAGCAGCTCTGCAGGCGGCGTTAAATAAGTGCTTAACCTCATCAAACCAGGGGAATGTAAACATTTCAAAATTGGTGGATGAGATCAATTCTTCCAATAAATACATCCAGCACCTGGTAAATACCAAGAACAAAAGCGACTCGCTGAATATGGTACTGACCAATAACCTTACCCGTTCTTTAAGCCGGGAGGAGTTGAGGGATGTAGACGTTCAGGTGCTAAAGGGTGTGGTATATATCTCACTTTCCGACAATATGCTTTACAAATCGGGTAGTTACGAGATTTTACCTAAAGCAGGGGAAACCTTAAGTAAAATTGCCAAGATTATTAAAGATTACCGAGATTACGATGTGCTGATAGAGGGTAATACAGATAATGTACCCATCTCTATGGTAAATATCCGTAACAACTGGGATTTAAGTGCGTTAAGGGCATCTTCTGTTGTGCAGGCGCTGCAAAATACTTATGGAGTTGATCCGAAACGGTTAACCGCGGGTGGAAGGGGGGAATACAATCCGCTGGCAGCCAATGATACAGAGGCTGGTAAGGCAAAGAACAGGCGTACCCAGATTATCATTACGCCAAAACTTGACCAGTTTATGGATTTGATAGGAAAAGCTCCGGATACAGCTAAAGAATAACAAATAAAAGGCTCGCAATCAGGCGAGCCTTTTATTTTATACCTGTCGGACAGTTAGACTGTTTTAAGGCGTTTATAAAAATAAGCAGTCAGCAACATCAAGGTAGACAATCCAATCCACAAAGTGTTGTAACCATACTGCTCTGCAATGTAAAAACCTGCGGTAGGACCAACTACCTGGGCTACAGACCAGCTTAACATGTAGCCTGCAGCATATAACCCCCTGTTAAACTCATTTGCTCTGCTCATTACAAATGTATTTACAAATGGGAGTGTAAACATTTCGCCCAGTGTAAATAAAATAAGGCATAATGCACCCAGAAATACCGGATTGCCAAAAGGCAGCATCAGCAGCAGGAACGAAGCAGCGATAAGTAAAACACCAATAACGATAAAGAACATGGGCGATTTTTTATGCTCAATTTTCTGGATCATTACCATTTCAAATAGCGCAATGATTACACCATTAAGACCAAGGATTAATCCGATCATAAATTCATCGATTTTCCAGATTTCTTTAAAAAATACAGGAACAACACGGAAAACCAGGAAGAAACCTAAAATAAAAACGGTGGTAAGAAGAATGAATTTAACGAAAACAGTATCCTGCCATGGTTTTCTGACCACAACACCTTTTACTTTTTCTTTTATGGTTTTGCTGTAGTTTCGGATTCTGGGCAAGAAAAAGAGGATACACAGGCCGGCAAAAATACTAACTGCCCCATCTATATAAAATAGGAGTCTGTAGTTATAAGAAGCAATCATACCACCCATACTAACCCCAAAAGCCCAGCCTATATTGGTTGCCAGACGGTTTAATGAATAGGAACGGGTTTCGAGCCCTTTTTTTGCATAAGCTGCGATAGCAGCAAAATTAGCAGGCCGAAAGGCCTCTGAAAAAAAGCTGATGACCAAAGCCAGTACACATAGTGTTTGAAAATGGATAACACTGGCAAAAAATAAAAAGAAAATCCCACTTACTATGGCCGCAATAATTTGTACAGGTCTGAACCCAATGACGTCTGTAAGCTTGCCGCCAACGGCCGAGCCCAATATAGAGCCAATACCAAAAAGCGTAATGATCAATCCTGCATCTGAAGGCAGGCGGTGCAGCGACTGCGTCACATACAGCCCCATAAATGGAACGGCCATATAACCGCTACGGTTAATAAGCATCACTATGCTTAGGATCCAGGTTTCCCTGCTTAAACCTGAAAATGATTCTTTATAATGGCCAGCAATTTGTTTGGGCAGCGACATACATTCAAATAATAAGTATTTTGGAGCCTCAAAGATAGTAAAAGAACAAAGGTGAGTTTATATCTAAACAAGCTACTATGGCTTCAATAACCCTTTCCGTTTCCCAGCCCAGATTTTGTTGGTAGCAAACCCGGCGCTTTTTACAGCAGCATTAAGGTTAGTAATGATTTTGTTTTTTTCCCCGGTTATGAAATTTTCGGCATACAGTTGTTGCCAATCTGAATTGTATTGGTAATATTTAGTGCCACAGGTGGGTAAAATTGACAGGTTGCTTAAGTTTGCGTCTGCAGCTAACTGTGACAATACCTGCTTTTCAAATTGTGTCCAGGCACCACCAGATATAATTGCCACCCTGGCTACACGGAGCAGTGAGCCTAAAAGTTTAGCCATTTCCGGTTCCAGCGCAGCTTTACTTTCGGCTAAAGTGCCATCAAGATCAAATATAATGATTGTTTCATTATGGCTCCCGTTTATTGGTTTCCATAGACGGACTATATTCAGCTCTTCGTGCCGCACTATTACAGGCCGCACGATGTGCCAGCATTTGCTGGGCCGCTGCTACATTTTCTGCTTTACCGCTCCATTTTTCTAAAGCAGGTTGTTGAATCGCCCTTGAAAAAGAAAAGGTTAAAGGCCAAGGTATTACCGTGCCGAACTTTTGGTGCATCATATTTAAACGGGCTGAAGCGAGAGTTGCCGACTGCCCGCCCGACAGGAATGCAATACCAGCAACTGCGGCCGGAACTACCTGTAAAAAACAAGAAATTGTTTCAGCAGCAATGTCTTCAATATGACTTTGATCCTGGCAACTGAGTCCTGGTAAAACCATATTGGGTTTTAAGATCATTCCTTCCAGCTGCACCCTTTGTTCGTACAGTTCGTTAAAAACTTCTTTTAAGACAGTACGTGTAACTTCGGCACATTGATGGAGTGTATGGTCTCCATCCATCAGTACTTCAGGCTCTACAACAGGTACAATTCCGGCTTCCTGACAAAGCGCGGCATACCTTGCCAGGGTAACCGCATTTATTCTGATCGCTGTATTGGTTGGCGTATCACGACCAATGTTAATGACTGCACGGAATTTAGCAAAACGCAGACCTAGTTTATAGTAGGTGGCCAAACGGTTTCGCATACCGTCAAGGCCTTCGGTAACCTGCTCAGCAGGAAAGCCAGGTAAGGCAACAGCGCCCTGATCTACTTTTATTCCGGTAATAATTCCTTTATGGTCCAGAATCTCCAGAAATGGAGTGCCAGTTTCTGTCTTTTGATAAAGCGTTTCCTCAAATAGAATAGCGCCGCTAATGCTTTCTTCCAAATGGGGGGTAGTTACAATCAACTCCCGGTATTGCCGGCGATATTCCTCTGTTTCTGGAATTCCCAGAGCTTTAAACCGCTTATTGCAGGTACCTAAACTCTCGTCCATAGCCAATAAACCTTTATCATTGGCCATAAGCCTTTGTGCTGTATGCTTAAGTTCTTGTAAATTCATCATCACCGTCATTACTGAGATTTAACTGCTTCCAATATCTTCTTTGTACTTAAAAAATCCTGGTGATGGATGGCCCTGATTCCCAGTTTTTGGGCAGCCTGGGCCAACATGATCCTGTCGTCGAAATAGATACACTCATCAGGATTTACCTGTGCTATACCCATAGCCAATTTAAAAATCCCGGGGTCAGGTTTCCGCATCCCCACTTCACATGAAGATACAAAAGCGTCAAAACAATCGTGCAGGCCAAACTTTTGAATGCGGTGATTGTTGAGTTCCCTACCCTCATTATTGATAGAGATGATCCGGAAGCCACAGCTTCGCTTCCAGTCTTTAAGCCATTGCAGGAAGCCAGGTAATTCTTCAGATTGTGCAAACATGAATGACTTGAAGTCTTCTTTACTGAAGCTCCTGGGGTGATTAAAGACCACTGTATCCAGATAATCATCGAGCGTGATTTTACCGATCTCATAAATATTGAAAATGAAATCGTGCAGCACGTCCATTTCTTCATAATTGAGATCAAATAGCCTGGCCGCTTCTTGTCGGGACTGGTGGCCCCAGCCATTATTGAGCAATACACCGCCAACATCAAAAAAGAGCACCTTTATTTTAGTGGTTCCCATATAATTATTTTGATTATAACAATTATATGGGTGCTTAGTTTGATGGCTTTTTATTTATTTCTTCCACCAACGGCGGTTCCCACTTCCACCAGGTGTTTTTTTTGCACCACTTAAATTGGGTTCATGTTCTTTCTTTTCCGGTCGGGAAGTTCTTTCAGATCGCTGGCCTCTTGAAGGTTTGGTTTTGCCCTTTGTTTTTGCTGCAGCGGCACCCGAAAGCAGGCTTTGCCAGCTCATAGCAAAAGGATGGTCTTCTGTTACCGGAAGTTTGAGGCCTATCAGTTTTTCTATATCATCTAAAAATTCTTTCTCTTCTGCATCACAGAACGATAGGGCAGTGCCACTTAAGCCTGCACGGCCGGTGCGTCCGATACGGTGTACATAAGTTTCGGGAATGTTTGGCAATTCGTAATTGATCACATGGCTAAGTTCATCCACATCAATACCACGCGCAGCAATGTCTGTAGCCACAAGAATACGTGTTGTTTTAGCTTTGAAATTTGTCAATGCCCGTTGTCGTGCATTCTGCGATTTGTTGCCATGTATGGCTTCTGCTTTTACTCCTACTTTGATCAGGTCTTTCACAATACGATCTGCACCATGTTTTGTACGGGCAAATACCAAGGCTGTTTCAATGGTTTTGTCCTGTAAAATGTGCATCAGCAGGCCCTTTTTGTCACCTTTCTCTACATAAAAGATCTCCTGCCGGATTTTTTCTGCAGTGGAAGACACGGGGGTAACTTCTACTTTAACCGGGTTGGTAAGAATGGTATCGGCCAGACCCTGTATTTCCTTTGGCATGGTGGCCGAGAAGAATAAGGTTTGCCTTTTAGCCGGTAGTTTGGCAATCACTTTCTTTACGTCGTGTATAAAACCCATATCGAGCATCCTGTCGGCTTCATCCAACACAAAAATTTCAATATCACGTAAGTTGATAAAGCCTTGGTTCATTAGGTCCAATAAACGGCCAGGGGTAGCAACCAGGATGTCTACACCTCTGTGCAGGGCATCGGTTTGTGCTTTTTGTCCTACCCCGCCAAATATCACGAGATGCCTGATCGGAAGGTTTTTGCCATAAGCTTTAAAACTTTCTTCAATTTGTATAGCCAGCTCGCGGGTTGGTGTTAGTACCAGGGCTTTAATAACCTTATGGATCTTGGTGTTGGTGTGTGGTTTACTTAACAGTTGCAGCATAGGGATGGCAAAAGCAGCAGTTTTTCCTGTTCCTGTTTGTGCACAGCCTAATAAATCTCTGTTTTGTAGTATAGATGGAATGGCTTGTTCTTGTATGGGGGTAGGTTGTGTATAACCTTCTGTTTGCAGCGCGTTTAAAATGGGCTCAATCAGGTTTAATTCTTTGAATAACAATGTATTTGTATTTTAATGTATATGATATGGCAACAAAAGAATATTGTTCCGCTACAAAGGTACACATTAATTCGGGCTTTTGCTTATGGGCCACTTTTATCGGAAATTATCATGGTCATATGGCTTCATAAACCATTAAAAAGAAATATATCACCAATGAAAAAAATGTGTATTTGTTGAAAATTGTAGTTGCTTGACCCGCATATTACGTTAAATTTGTAATTCTACACATTTCGCATCATGGCAGAACCGAATTATAATGAAGATAGTATACGCTCTCTTGACTGGAAAGAACACATCAGGTTACGCCCCGGTATGTATATTGGAAAGCTGGGCGATGGCTCGGCCCAGGATGATGGGATCTATGTGTTACTTAAAGAGATTGTAGACAACTCTATTGACGAGTTTGTGATGGGCTCTGGCCGTACCATTGAGATCACGGTTTCCGACCAGAAAGTAAATGTAAGGGATTATGGCCGTGGCATTCCATTGGGGAAGGTAATTGATTGCGTATCTAAAATTAATACCGGTGGTAAATATGACAGCAAGGCTTTCCAAAAATCTGTAGGACTGAATGGGGTGGGTACTAAAGCCGTAAATGCCTTATCTACCAATTTTGTGGTACAGTCTTACCGCGACAATAAAACAAAGAAAGTTGAGTTCTCCAAGGGTGAAATTGTACTCGATAATGCCATCATAGATACCACCCAGCGTAATGGCACCGCTATTACTTTTTACCCTGATGAAACCATTTTCAGAAACTACCATTATATCCCTGATTTTGTAGAAAGCATGATCTGGAATTATGTATTCCTGAATGCGGGCCTGACCATCAACTTTAACGGACAAAAATATTTTTCAGAAAGAGGACTGTATGACCTGCTGCATAAACATGCAGATGTAGAAAGTGTGCGTTATCCGATCATTCACCTGGTAGGGAGTGATATTGAGATTGCTATGACACATGGACAGCAATATGGTGAAGACTATCATTCTTTTGTGAATGGCCAGCATACCACCCAGGGTGGTACACATCAGGCCGCCTTCAGGGAGGCTGTGGTAAAAACGATCCGGGAGTTTTATAAAAAGGAATATGATGCTTCCGATATCAGGTCTTCTATCATTGCAGCGATATCAGTGCGTGTACAGGAACCCGTTTTTGAATCTCAGACCAAAACAAAGCTGGGTTCTCAAAATATGGGGCCAGATGGGCCATCTGTAAGGACATTCATCAATGATTTTGTGAAAAAGGAATTGGATGATTATTTACACAAACATTCCGATGTTGCGGATGCCCTGTTAAAAAGGATTTTGCAATCGGAACGTGAGCGTAAAGATATTGCCGGAATTAAGAAACTAGCCAACGACCGGGCCAAAAAAGCATCGTTACATAACAAGAAACTGAGGGATTGTAAAATTCATTTTAACAGTACACATGATAAAAGGTACGAGACTACTTTATTTATTACCGAGGGTGACTCCGCATCGGGATCCATTACCAAATCGAGGGACGTTGACTGCCAGGCCGTTTTCAGTTTAAAAGGAAAACCCCTGAACTGTTATGAACTGACTAAAAAGGTAGTGTACGAAAATGAAGAGTTTAACCTTTTGCAACATGCTTTAAATATTGAAGATGGACTGGATGGCCTGCACTACAATAACATTGTAATTGCGACTGATGCGGATGTGGATGGAATGCACATCAGGTTGTTGATGATGACATTCTTCCTGCAGTTCTTCCCCGATCTGGTCCGTGCCGGGCATGTATATATTCTTCAAACCCCCTTATTCAGGGTACGGAATAAAAAAGAAACGATTTATTGCTATAGCGATGATGAGCGTAAAAAGGCCATTGAAAAGTTGGGCAACAAACCTGAGATCACAAGGTTTAAAGGTTTGGGAGAAATTTCTCCTGATGAGTTTGGATTGTTTATCGGTAAGGACATCAGGCTTGATCCGGTAATTCTTAAGGATCAGACCATTAAAAACCTGTTGGAATATTACATGGGTAAAAACACACCCGACAGGCAGCAGCATATCATCAGAAACCTGCGGATAGAAAAAGATGAAGTGAGCGAAGATGAGATAAAAGCAGAACCAGTAGTTGATGATGAGGCAGAAAATAACCTGGATGTGGCTTAATATTTAGGCAGTTATAGGCGATTTATAAAATTTTTGATTTATACTTGTATTCTGATCGAATCCCTCTTGATAGAATAATTTAATAAGCTCTTCAGTTTTTTACTGTAGTCAATTAAAAGTTTTATGCCGCTCAACGTCACGAAAAGATCACCTATACGGTATTATTTAGTTGTATTTTTAATACTTGTACTCTTCCTTTTTGCATTTTTTTTGTACCTCAGGTATGAAAAAATGAATGCCCTGAAGCGCAATGTCACTGAGCTGATAAAATTGCATGAGGACTATTCAAAAATAGACAGCTGTATTTATATCCTTTACCAGGCGGAAAACAATTCACGTTTGTATGCGGTGACGGCCGACAGGGACTACATCAAGAAATTCTCTTTACAGATACAGAAAGTATCGACTTATTTGAGCGAGCTGAATATCAATGTGGAAGACAATGTGCTGACACCTGATATTAAAAGGCTGGTAAAACAGAAAAAGCAAAAGACAGAGAGCTATTTAAAGCTTAGAAAACTTACCGACAGTTTGGTGATCGGCTTTTCGAAGCTTGGTTTGGTGGAAAGGGAGGTAGCTGATAAGATTGATTTGCCCAAAGCAAAGCGGGAGGTTAAAACAGTAACCAGTTTTGATACCATTAAACATCAGCCTGTATCCGGAAAAAAATTTTTTGGCCGGCTTGCCGATGCTTTTTCGGGTAAAAGCAAGGATACCTCACTTACTATTATTAAAACAGAAAAAAATGTAGTTTTAAATCAGGACGTAAGGAGCTTTAATAAGCAGCAGCTTAAAAAGATAGAAGCTTATTACAAACGGTTGTATGCCAATGCAAACAAGCTGCGAAGTGATGAGAAGGCGATTTTATTGCTCAATAATAAACTGGTGATCGAAATCATTTCTATTTTACAGACTTTTAAGAATGACGAAATCAGGTACATTGTTGAAGGGAGAGCGCTGTTGGGTGATGAGCTATTGGCAGATATTAAAACCCTGGATAGCATTACGATCATTAATGTATTGCTGCTGATCAGCCTGTTCGTCATTATCCTTTACAATATTATTAAACTGTATAAAAATGAAAGAGTACTGATTGGTCTGGGCAAAAGGGCTGCCCAGGATTCCCATTCTAAAAGCCGTTTTCTGGCTAATATGAGCCATGAAATACGTACGCCGCTAAATTCGGTGGTGGGTTTTTCTGAACAGCTGAGTCAGGGTATACTCAGTCCGGAACAAAAAGATCAGGTAGATGCCATCCGCAATTCATCAGAAATGCTTTTGTCGCTGGTTAATGAAATCCTTGATTTCTCTAAATATGAAGTAGGAAAAATAAACCTGGAAAATGTTCCGTTCCTTCCTGAAGATGAGATTATGGAGGTTTTTAACAGTATGAACGTACTGGCCATCAATAAAAACCTGTTGTTGGAAAATAAGGTTTCGCTCGAGAAAGGTATTTGTTTAGCAGGCGACCGCCTGCGTTTGAAACAACTGATAATGAATTTGTTAACAAATGCAATCAAATTTACTGCCAGTGGTAAGGTAACTTTAAAAGTTAACCTTGCCGTTCATGGAAAGAAACACGCATTGTTAAAAGTCCAGGTTGAAGATACGGGGATTGGCATAGCGCCTGAAGACCAGGAGTTTATATTTGATGAATTTGCCCAGGTATACTCTTCTACCAAGTCCAGACAACAGGGAACAGGTTTGGGCCTGGCCATTTGCAAGAAGATTGTAGAATTGCAGGGCGGAAAAATTAGTGTGAACAGTGTAATGGGAAAAGGTTCTGTGTTCAGCTTCGAAATCCCTTACGAGATCACTAAATTAAATGAGGAGAAAAAGGTAAAAGAAGAAGAGCCGGTTACCCAGCATAAACTGACAGGAAAACGTATTTTACTGGTGGATGATAATAAAATGAATGTTTTGCTTGCTCAAACTGTATTAAAGAAATGGGAAATGCAATACGACTGTGCATATGATGGTAAGGAAGCGCTGGAATTGTATAAGAAGAACAACTACGACCTGATCCTGACAGATATTCAGATGCCGGTAATGGGAGGGGTGGAACTTACACATGAAATCAGGTATAATGGAGATTTTGCAAAATCAACAATACCTATTCTGGGGATCACAGCCCATGTTTTACAGGAAGACAGGGATGTGTATTTAAAGGCAGGTATGAATGATCTGGTACTGAAACCTTTTCTGGAACAGGAACTGATTGATAAGATTACGCGGTACGTATAGTTATATTTTAGTGTCTTCAGGATGCTGCGCCGGCAATACATCTACTTTTTTCTCAACAACCACTATTTTAGTATGTACGGCATATTTGCTTGGCATAATGCCTTTGCCATATTTTTCTGCATAAGCCTGGGTAAATTCGGCACCAAAATAAAGGATGATCGCAGTATAATAGATCCACAATAAAATCACAATGATAGAACCCGCCGCCCCGAATGCGGATCCGGGGTTGCCCACTTCAATGTAAATTCCAATCAGGTATTTCCCTAAGCTGAACAGTATAGCTGTAAACAGCGCACCAATGATGGCTGGTTTCCATTTGATGATTACATCAGGCAAGACCTTAAAAATGATAGCAAAAATAGTGGTCACCACAAGAAGGGTAAGCACATTGGTTACCACCAGCATCATAAGTTCCGATACCTGCTCTATTTGTATGTAGGAGGCTATTTTATGGCCTAGTCCAACTACTATGCTATTAACGACCAGTGAAACCAATAGTAAGAAACCCAGTGATGCGATTAATGAGAAAGAAAGTAACCTGTTGATCAGTAGTTTTTTCCAGCCTTCTTTTGGTACGGCTTTTACTTTCCAGATCAGATTGATGCTGTCCTGGATTTCAACAAATATAGCAGAAGCACCAATAACAAGTGTAGTGATTCCTATGATCAGTCCAAAGGTACTTTTTCCGGAATAGTTGGCATTGTTTACAAAGCTGCGCAGCTGATTTGCTGCATCGGCACCAACCAGTTCGCTGATCTCGCCAAATAATTTGGTGTTAGGATCCATATTGTCACCCAGAAACAGGCTTGTAGCCGAGATGATGATAATGATCAGAGGTGTTAATGAGAATATGGTGTAGTAGGCCAAAGCTGCGCTCAGCTTCATTACCCGGTCGTCAATGAATCCTTTACCTGCGGCAATGAACAAGTGTGCTACGGCTTTAAAGAAATGGATTATTTTTTTTATAAATTTCATAGTAATATTAAAAAGGATACCCTATACCAATATTGTACACGAGGTTATCTTTGCGCCAGGCACCACTGCCGAAATCAACTTCATTAAGTACCCAGCGTTTTCCTTCTTCGTTGTATGGTTTGCGAATGGGGAAGGCCACATCCAGGCGAATCACAAAAATGGAAGCATCTACACGAAGTCCGGCGCCAGTACCTACAGCAAATTCATTCAGGGCATTTTTTAATTGGAATTCTGTACCCTGTCTTTTGTCTTCCGGATTCTTTTTCCGCAACCAGATGTTACCTGCATCAACAAAGGCCGCCCCATATAATCTGCTCACCATTTTAAAGCGAAGCTCTGAGCTGATGAGCGCCTTGATGTCTCCGCTTTGATCGATGTAATTGGAGTTGACCACCGCCGGATCGTTTTTATAATAATAAGTTCCTGGTCCGATTGACCGGGCAGCCCAGGCCCTGATATCGTTGGTCCCGCCGGCAAAAAACTGGCGTACAAACGGCAGGGTGGTTTGATTTCCATAAGCATAACCGTAACCAAGGTCTATCCGGTTGGCCCAGGTTACTGTTTTGGTAACTTTAAAATAATCTCTGAAGTCTGCCTCAATGCGCACAAACCGGTTCAGTGCAATCCCAGCTATGGCTTTATTCCCTTCTTTGTTTTTTCTGGCAAACATACCCCAGACATTTCCGCCAGTCTCCAGTGTAGCATTCAGGTACATGGTGTTCCTTCTGTAATCCTCAAACTGATTGGTATAGGTAAAGCTATAGGTGCTTCCAATGATGAATTGTTTTTCCAGAACGTTGATCAGACCAGGTGTCACATTCAAAATACTATCCTTTTTTGCAGAATCTGACGTTAACAGGCCAGAAGTTACATAATTAACAGAGATGGGATTAAAAGCATGTTCTTTATACTTATTCTCGTTCCATTTATAGCCATATTGACCTTTAAAAGAATTGATGTTATATAATGAGCCCCTGTGTAGCAGCTGGTATGAGAGTAGTGCCACTGTTTTAGGAATAAAGGCATTGGTACTGTTTATCTCTTTGAAGGGTGTAATAAATCTTGGAAAGGTCAGCTTGCCTTCGGCAGTAAAGGAATAGGAGTTTAATCCTTGTGAAGCACCACTGCCAAACTGGCTTTCAAAACCACCACTGGCACTAACATCCAGTTGTTCTGCCCCCCTGAATAAATTTCTGGTGGTTTGTGTAAGTTTTACTTCTGAACCTACAAAATTGTTAGATTTGCTGGTTCCTGTAACCGAGAAGGTAAGTGAGTTTTTCTTTAGTGGTGTAAGGTAGATGTTCAGATCAAGCTGGTCGTTTCTGAAGCTGTCTATAGGCACAAATTCTGCTTTTACGGCCTGGAAAGCACCAATGTTTACCATTCGGTTCAGCGACTGGTTATGGTCTTTTCTGTTGTACAATTCGTCTTTTTTAAAGAAGACCAGACGGTTAAACAGGGGAGGTTTAAAAGTATGTCTGGGATCGTAAATCCTGAAATCATTATAAATTTCAGGAGCAGACTTTCTTAACGCACTGTCTCTTCTTAAACTATAGTTGGGGAAGATATTGATGTTTTTAATGGTATAGGGCTTTAAACCGGCATCGGGTGCAATATCTTTTACTTTAACCCGTATGTCGACCAGATTTTTACCAATGGTACTGTCTACTTGTAAAATCAGGTAATCCGGGCTAAAATAAAAATAACCTTGTTCTTTCAGGTCGTTATCAATGCGTTCCCTTTCGTTCTTAAATATATCCAGATCGTAAAAGTTACCTGCTTTTAACAGGGTTTTGTCTTTGTGCCCGTTTACAATCCTGGTAAGACCACCACTATCCTTCGGAAAAGTAACACTATTGATTTTGTACCTAATACCTGTATTGGCTGTATATATGGCTTTTCCCTTTTTTCCTTTTATAACTGTATCTCCTGCCACATTGGATTGCAGGTAACCCTGACTGATCAGGTAACTGGTCAGTACCGCGTTGTTATAAGGTAGTTTTACCTCACTTAAAAGTACTGGTGTCTGGCCTTTTTTTCTAAGCCAGTTGCGAATGCCCCCCGTAGGTTTTTTCGGTTCACCGGCAAGGTTGTATATCATTAATCCATATTTTATCCCCAGGAAAGCGCTGTTTGGCTTTGGCCTGGTTTTATCCAGTAAGGTTTCTTTAACGGATTTCTGATCAGCAATTTTTACCGAAGAATCCGGATTGATCCGTATCTCGGCACCTGTATATAAAATCTGGCCGGGCTTTAAACTCCGGGTTGTACTGCAGGCGGCCAAAGTTAAACATGCAAGTATAAATAAGCTGAATCTAATTCGTATTGTCATCTTTAGGCTTTTGTTCTTGTCTTAATCTTTTTTTCTTAGAAAAATTCTGGAAAACTTCCCGGAACTTATTGTAATCTACTACCAATGCAAAACCTATACCGGTCTCTATAATCTGGCCCTCAATAACGCCTTCATTCTGATTGCGTCTGTAGGCTCTTAAACGATATTTTCCATCTTTGGAAAGCAGGTATTCGATATTGACGTTCCCGGCAATATTGGTCGAATTCTGTCCGGCTGTCTGTCCTTCAATCCCAAATGAACTTCCTACAGTTACAATTAAGCGATCGCTTAGCAGTTTTTTAGATAAGCCAACTTCGAGCTGCGATTTGTTTTGCAGCTGACCGCTCGAATAATCCTCTGATGAATTTATGCCAAAATTAATATCTACACCTTTAATGAGATCCGAAGCCATTTTGTTCAACTGTTCTGTCAGCAAATTGCTCACACTAGATCTGGCAAAATTAGTAACCAGACCATTTCCATTTCCGGCCAGACTTTCAAAGGGGTTATCGGCAATGAAACGTTGTAAGACCAACAGGGCAAATACCTGTTTGTTTACCTGGCCTTCGTCGCTATTGATCGATTGCAGCTTGCCATAAACAAGTCCTCCTTCTGCACCACGGTTGTTTTCGGGCAAATCTATTTTGAATTTGATGATCGGTTTCATCAGCTCTCCGGTCATCATTAAATACACCTGGAAAGGGAGTTTGTTTTTAGCTGTCGTTGATGATGAAGCTGCTTGTGCTCCGATCAGGTCAATCGGTGGGGTATTTACTTCAATCATCGCCGTTAGGTCTACATTGGCAGAGGTTGGCTCACCTGTCCATACTATATTACTGCCCTGCTGTAGTTTAAATTCTCTTTTTACCGGGCCAACTGACAGGTTATAACTTCCATTGGATACATCATATCTGCCGGTTAAACTGGTTTTTCCACTCGGGTCCATTGTCGCAGTCAGGTTTGCTTCCCCCTTAATTTTCAGGTTATCACCATTTGCGGGGTCAACTACGACATTCAATTCTGCACCAGGGTCTATGGTAATCGTGGCGCTCAAATTAATCCCTTTAATTGGGGCTTTACTCACCGAATCTGAAACTGAAAGGGCTTTCGTGCCGTTAAAAGGTGGTGCATTAAAGTCAACAAACTGCACAATACCTTCCTGATCGATAATTGTTGGATCATCAGCCGGCATGGCAAAGAAAAATTTGGTTTTGTCCTCAACCCTGATGGTCATGTTCACATCCGGCTGGTTCATGTCGCCACGTACCTTAATGTTACTGGTTAAATATACAGTCCCGTAGATGAGCTCATTATCTTCAGCAGTAGAGTTCAGTGCCCTGAAATTATTGGTCCTGATGTCCATATTGAACTTAAAGTCGCGATAATTGTTAGTCAGTATACCCCCAGTAATCACTGCTTTCTGGTTTAGGGAGTCAAGGATAGTAAACTTATTGAAATTTATGCCTGTATTCGTAAAACTGATACTTTCGTTTGGCATCCTGAAGAAAGAGTTTACATACGCAATATTGAAACCTGCCTGGTTAAATTTCAGGT
Source organism: Pedobacter sp. AK017 (assembly GCF_014200825.1). Lineage (NCBI taxonomy): Bacteria > Pseudomonadati > Bacteroidota > Sphingobacteriia > Sphingobacteriales > Sphingobacteriaceae > Pedobacter > Pedobacter sp. AK017. The sequence continues at coordinate 57,007 of NZ_JACHCW010000020.1, read as the reverse complement.
CGCCCAGTACTTTTGGGGCATCCAGGCTACCTTTAACAGAAAGTTGTCCGCTTACTGTTCCTGTTCCTTTCCTGATCTGGCCCATAGAAAGGCTTTCTACTGCTTTTAAATCTATTTTATCGATATTTAATGTCATGTCCAAAGCGCTTTCAGGTGCAGTATAATAAAAGCCACTGGCTCTTAATTCATGTACACCAGATAAAGCAATATTGGTTTCATAAGTGTTTTCTGTATTGTTGTTTACCGCAATGCGCAAAGTACCCAGCATGTCTTTCTGGTACCGGAGCTGGTCTACGGTCAGGTTGGCTTCAAATTTAGGGCTGCCGGCCAGGTCTTTCACATTTACAATGCCGTTAATTAGACCACCGGCCATCGCACTGTCGGCCTCCGCAAAACGGGTAAGGGTTTCTATCTGGAAATCTTTAAATTCTACTTTAAGTGGGGCATTAGGGGTATTGGTTTCACTGTTGATACTCAGCAGTTGTTTGCCCTGGCTCAGGTTAAACTGGTTGGCCAGTATACCAGATGTACCAAATTGCAAATAGTTTTCGGGGGCTACAATCCATTTTTCATAGTTTAATAACAGCTTTTGCGGGTCAAAGCTAAACCTGTAATTTTTATTGAAAGATTTAAATGTACCACCAAGCATGTATTTATCCCTGCGTTTGCTATCCCTCAAAAATATATTAAGATCAAGGTTATTGTCATCTGCTGCCCCACTGATCTCATTGTTGAAGAAGGATAAGGATGGGCTTTGCAGGCTTTTGATAGTTAGCTTATAATTTAGCTTCTGGTCTGTATTGTTAACATTCAGCCTTGTACTGTCGACCCGGTAACTTCCATACACAAGCTGAGGAAATACAGCATTCATGACCAGACTGTCTTTTTGGGTGTCCAACAGGCCCCACATGCGTGAGGGAGCAAAGGTACTGAGTTCCGGTACAAAGTTCTTTAAGATTTTGGGGTTATAAAAATTTACATAAAACCTGAAGCGCTGTTCCGGTATTTTTGTTACGGTCCCAAACTGATAATATTTGTTGATCTGATTGATCATGGCGGCAGCTAGATTGCTAAGCTGGTATTTACCATCTATTTTAGCCCTCAGGAATTCTGATTTTAGAGTAAGCAGGTTATGGTCGGCCGATGCTTCAGAATGAACAATGATGGTATCGACATTAAAACGTTGCCCCTCTTTAACTACCTGCAGGCCATTTACGATGATGTCGCCATTCAGGTAATCCGGATCAGCGGTTTTTACATCAGCTTTAATTGTTCCGGCCAGTTTGAACTCAGTCGGACTAAAGTTCAGCTTTTGCAGGTCAACCTGTTTCAGGTTAGCATTAGCTTTTATATAAGGATATTTGCCCGAAATATCGACATGGGCCGTAAGGGCAAAATTGGCATTGGTATCGGCCATGCTGCTCTTTAAGTCCAGTTGCTGTTGCTTATAGGAACCGCTCAGCAGTAAGTTGCGGTAATTGTATTTGTTGTAATAGACATTTATTACCTGCCCGTTTAGGGTGGCATTGGCTTTTTTAGCATCCAGCCCTTTTCCCTTAATATTAGCTTTTACAGTAATGCGGCCAAGCTGTGGTTCCATTTTTAACAATCTGCCCACATTGAAATTGTTCAGGTTGATGTTAGCTGTATAATTTTCCCGGCCTTTGGGCCCTTTCATACTGGCCAGCAGGTTGGCCGAACCCATATCGGTACTGATGTTAAAACCCGTATTGAAATTGGTCATGGATCCTTTAAATTTGCCCCTGGCATTAATGGTATTGGGCAGTGTAATGTTTGCAGGCAATGATTTCTTTGGGATTACTACAAGCAGGTCACTTTTGCTGAGTGAAAATCTCTTAACGTTTAGGTCAAGCACTACTTTTTCTATATCAGGTAATCCTTTTGCGGTGCCACTTACATCAATATGGGTGCTTTTCAAGCCATCTACCTGAAGTTTCGGGATCACCAGGTTATTCATATAGCCACGGGCAAGGGCATTTACTTTTATTTTCTCGTTTCGGTAGCTTGTCGGAAAGGCCTCACTAAAATAGGCTGCATCCTTTAAACTTATCGTGGTATTCTTTACCTGTGCATAAATTTTTACCCTTTCAGGATGTTTGGTCAGGTCTTCGATAGCCGTATAATCCAGTTGTGCATTGCTTTCAATACTGGTATTCGGGGTTTTAATCGTAAGATTGTTAACTTTGGTCTGCTTTTCAGAATAGGCTATGTCGCCCTGCAATGTGTTAAGCTCAAAACCACTCTTTTCTTTCATAACTCCAGCTTTTACATTCAGCTTTATGCCTGCATCGCTATAAGCCAGATTTTTAGCTTGCAAGCCAAGCTGAGTAATCAACAGATGGTTAAAGTCCATCCCTTTAGCGGGTTTTTCGGCGTAATTGTCAAATTTCACCTTGTTCTGCGCCAGGCTCAGGCTGTTTACCCGCAGCGCAATTCCCGGGGTTTTGGTTGTTTCAGCTGTTTGTGTATTGTTTTTAGTGGCAGCGACGGGCTTAGCCGGTTTGAATGAAAAAGCAACATCCGATCTGTTTAATGCTACATCACCCAATTCGTATTTGCTATGCTGCACATCTGCAATCAGTTTATTGAACGATAATTCTTTTAGGTCTGCATTCGCCTTCATGTCCGATTCACCGGAACTGAAATTTACCCTGCTGTTGCTTAATGTGGCTTCTTCAATGTTGTATTTACTATTGGTCAGGTCAACAAATAATTTGCTAAGTGTAAGGCTGTTTAAATCTACATCTGCGCTTGTTTTCGACAGCCTGTCATCAAAACCGATTTTAATGTTGTTAAAGGCAAAGTCCTGTATTTCTACCAAAGGTAATTTTCCCGAAGCTGTTTTGGCAGTATCAATACTGTTCTCCAGGTGTGCCTGCAATTGGGTAAGCGGTTTTTGCTGCAGGTATTTAACAGAGGTGTTTTTTAAGGACAATGTTTTGATCACATAGTGCTGGTTGTCGAGGTCAAAATTTTTAATGTTGGCTTTAAATTCTCCCAGGTTTAACCGCATGTCGTTGCCCGCAACATCATCATGGTAAACAATACCAATGTCTTCCAGATTAATCTTGCTCACCGAAAATTTAAGGGTGGAGGTACTGTCCTTTTTTACTTCTTCTTCGGTTTTGGTCTGGTCCGACATAAATGCGTCTACTAAAAAGGAAAAATTAAAAGAAGTGTCGGGGTTAATGCGGGTTACATTTGACCTTATTTTCTGCAAAGTGATGTTGTTCACTTCAACTTTATTATTTAACAGCTGGAACAGGCTAATGTCTACTGCCATTTTTTGTGCATAAAGTAAAGTGTCACCTTTTTTATCTTCAATATATAACTTGTTCAATATAATGTCCTTTGGAAGACCGATTTTTATACTTTCCAGGGTGATTTCAGTTTTCGTTTTCTTTTTCAGATAGCCAATGGCTTCATCTTTTACAAAATTTTGAACAAAAGGAATATTTAAAGAAAAGGCAATAAGGATAACCAGCAGGACGATACTTGCGATGATCCAAAGCAGAATTTTTAGGCTTTTGCGTATATATTTATTCAAACTAATTTAAATTGAGTGCTCTGAACCTCATTAATAACCAAAATCATGCCACCAGAAGCAAAATTTTGGGGATTCTATATATCTACAATCTAAATAATTAAATTGTTTAAAACAATGTTAATAGAGGCCTGTTTTTTGAAAACAAGTAAATACTTAATGACGTGTATGGATAGTTCTGCTGCTGCCAACTGTTAAAAACTCAGTTCTTAAATTTCGTTTTCAACCCTTATATTTACAGCATACAATCCTTTTTTGATGAGCGAAGAAATAGAAAACAACATAAACGAAGAGAATAAACATACCGTAATTCCAATCAACGGACTTTATGAAAACTGGTTCCTCGACTATGCTTCCTATGTAATTCTTGACCGCGCTGTGCCACACATCAATGATGGCTTGAAGCCGGTGCAGCGACGTATCATGCATTCTTTGAAAGAGATGGATGATGGACGCTTCAATAAGGCAGCCAACGTGATTGGAAATACAATGAAATACCATCCGCATGGGGATGCTTCCATAGGTGATGCCATGGTGCAGATTGGACAAAAAGATCTGCTGATTGATTGTCAGGGTAACTGGGGAGACCCGATTACCGGTGATAATGCTGCTGCGCCGCGTTATATTGAAGCCCGCTTATCTAAATTTGCCAATGAAGTTGTGTTTAATGGTGATACAACCATCTGGCAGTTGAGTTATGACGGACGTAACAACGAACCGGTTACCTTGCCTGTTAAATTCCCCCTGTTGCTTGCCCAGGGAGCTGAAGGTATTGCCGTTGGTTTAGCAACCAAAGTAATGCCACATAACTTTATCGAATTGCTGGATGCTTCTATTGAAGCATTGCAAGGGCATCGGCCTAACATTTTGCCTGATTTTTTTACAGGTGGTATGGCCGATTTTTCTGCTTACAACGAGGGAATGCGTGGGGGCCGTATCAGGGTGAGGGCCAAAATCACCGAAAAGGATAAAAAAACACTGGTTATTACAGAAATACCTTACAGCACGACTACCGGATCGGTAATTGACAGTATCTTATCGGCTAACGACAAGGGCAAGATCAAGATCAAAAAGATTGAGGACAATACCGCTGCCCATGTCGAGATCGTGATCCAGCTGGCACCAGGTATTTCTCCTGATGTGACCATTGATGCCTTATACGCCTTTACTTCATGTGAGGTTTCAATATCACCAAATACCTGCATCATTAAGGATGAAAAACCTCAGTTTTTAAGTGTTAATGATATCCTGATAGAGAATTCGATGCACACCAAGGCCCTGTTGAAAAAGGAACTGGAAATTAAGCTGCATGAATTACAGGAAAAGATATTTTTCAGCTCATTGCTAAAGATATTTATTCAGGAAGGGATGTATAAAAATGCTGAATATGAAAATTCAGTCAATTTTGAAATGGTGGTAGAGGTTTTGAACAGGTTGTTTGAGCCTTTTAAACCAGGTCTTTACAGAGCAATACTTCCTGAGGATTTTAAAAAGCTGATTGATAAACCCATGAGCAGCATTACCCGCTTTGATGTTAAAAAAGCGGATGAACAGATGAAAGCCCTTTCTGATGAGATCAAAGTGGTTAAAAACCATTTACGGCATTTAACGGAATATGCCATTGCCTGGTTTCAAAAATTAAAGGACAAGTATGGTAAGGGCAGGGAGCGTAAAACTGAGATCCGTTTGTTTGATCGGGTTGAGGCATCTAAAGTAGCCTTAGCCAATGTTAAACTTTACATGAACCGTGAAGATGGTTTCATAGGGACCGGATTGCGGAAGGATGAATTTGTTGCCGATTGTTCAGATATTGATGAGCTCATTGTTTTTAGGGAAGATGGTAAATGCATCATTACGAAAGTTGCCGATAAAACTTTTGTAGGTAAGGGTATCCTGCATGCCCAGGTATTTAAAAAGGGGGATGAACGGACCATTTACAACATGATCTATAAAGATGGGGCGAGCGGGGTTTCTTATATTAAGCGTTTTGCCGTTGTAGGGGTTACCCGTGATAAGGAATACGATCTGACAAAAGGGAGTAAGGGCTCAAAAGTGCTGTATTTTACAGCTAATCCTAATGGAGAAGCCGAAATTGTGACTGTACAGCTTAAACCACATAGCAAGTTAAAAAAGCTGCAGTTCGATCTCGATTTTGCTGAAATTGCGATAAAAGGACGCGGTTCACAGGGAAATATTGTTTCTAAATATCCGGTTAAAAAAATACTGCTGAAAAGCAAAGGCGTATCTACACTTTCGGGACTAAAAATCTGGTATGATGATTTGCTAAGAAGGTTAAATGTGGACGGAAGGGGCAAATATCTTGGTGAATTTGATGGCGAGGATAAAATATTGCAGGTACATAAAGACGGCTGGTATGAACTGAGTACTTTTGAGCTGAGCAACCACTTTGATGCCGATCTGATCTTAATTCAGAAGTTTGACCCTGAAAAACCTTTTGCAGTTGTGCAATATGAGGGTAAAGCCAAAAACTATTTTATCAAAAGGTTCGTTTTTGAGCCGATTGCTGTAGGCAAAAAAGTAAGTCTGATTAGTGAGGAGAACGGATCGAAGTTCCTTTACCTCAGCAGCAATCCGGCAGCGGTTTTAACAGTTGATGTATTGAAAGGAAAAACCCAGGTTCCGGAAACACTTGAAATTGTTCTTGCCGAATTTATTGATGTAAAAGGAATTAAAGCCAATGGAAACAGGCTTACTGCCCATGAAGTTAAAAATATAACCATTTCAAATCACACGGAAATTGAACCTGCTGAAGAAGTTAAAGTTGTTTCTGTGGCAAATGAGGCTGAGGATGAGTTTCAAGAGGATGAAGCCGCTGCAACGAATATAGAAAATGGGGAAGAACTGGTTGATCCTGCATTGAGTAAAGATGCAGATGAGGAGGAAGCTCCGTTACCTGAACCTGAAATTCCCGCTACTGAAAAGCCTGCTGCGGCCGAAAAACCTAAAAAACAATGGGACAGCGGGGCCACCAAACCTGCCGAAGCACCTAAGCCAAAAAAAGAAACGGGTCCTGCCAAAGAAAAGTCTGCTGATGAAACAAAACCGAAAAAAGAGCCCATAGCCAAACCTGAGCCGGAACAGGAAGAGAAACCCGCAAAAAAAATAGATTTTGAGATCACCAATCCGGATGATATCAAAATTGATGATAAAGGACAGCTAGGGTTCTTTTAGTCCTATTGCCTTTGTCTGGATTGCTGCATTGGGTTGGTCTGTTCAGTCGATGACCCACGGGGTGCCTGCTGTTGTTTAAACAGTTCAAATCTGGTTGGCTGATTTTTTCTTGGCCATGAGTTATTGCTTTCATCTATATCGGCAGTTTCGCGGTATGGATCCAGTTGTACAGCAATTACTTCTTTATCTTTCGCAAAAACTTTGGTTACTTTATTTTCATTTTTTCTCCAGATATAGGCAGGAATGCGGTCCACCTCCTTGCTGCCATCCTTAAAGGTCCATTCAATAATGATGGGCATCACCAGTCCCCCTATATTCGAGAAATCCAGTTCATAAAAGTTCTTCTTGCTTTCGTAAAGTTTTTTTTCTGCTGCGGAAAGGTTGCTGAAGTATTGCTGAAATTCTTGATCGGCAGACTTACTCACCTCAAAGCGGTTAAATTTATTGTAAAAATCCTGTAGGCTTGTATCTTGTTCTATAGCGAATTTTATGCCTTCTTTGCGGTTGCGTTCCCTGCTGATATTGTAAAGGTCCTTGTCATAAGCCTTTTTAAGTTCTACGTTTTCAATAGCCGCATTCATACTGTTCATACGGTAGTAGCGTACATCATCCAGTGAAATGTCTACCGGGTCAGTACTAAAAAACCAGCCTCTCCAAAACCAATCAAGGTCTACCGCCGATGCGTCTTCCATCGTCCTGAACAGATCTGCAGGGGTAGGATGTTTAAAGGCCCATCGTTTTGCATATTCTTTAAAAGCATAATCGAAAAGCTCACGGCCCATAACGGTTTCCCTTAAAATATTCAGTGCCGTAGCTGGTTTTGCGTAGGCATTTGGTCCAAAATTAACGATGTTTTCAGAGTTGGTCATAATGGGCTCCAGCTGGTCTTTAGGCAATTTCATGTAATCCACTATTTTATGTGCAGGGCCGCGCTGCGAAGGGTAGTTAATGTCCCATGCCTGCTGGGCCATGTACTGGCAAAAAGTATTTAAACCTTCGTCCATCCAGGTCCATTGTCGCTCGTCCGAATTCACTATCATCGGGAAAAAGTTATGCCCAACTTCATGTATAATTACACCGATCATACCATATTTAATGGCCTCCGTGTAAGTGCCGTCTTTTTCTGTACGTCCGAAATTAAAACAGATCATCGGGTATTCCATTCCGTTGGCAGCCTCTACAGAAATGGCTACGGGATAAGGATAGGGGATAGTGTGCTGGGAATAGATCTTTAAAGTATGTGCTACCACTTTGGTCGAATACCTGCTGTAAAGTGAATAAGCTTCCGGGCAATAGTAAGACATAGCCATTACCTTTTTACCTTCTATACTGGTTGCCATGGCATCCCAAACCAATCGCCTTGACGATACCAGTGCAAAATCCCTTACATTTTCGGCAAGGTAGGTCCAGGTTTTTTTAGCAGTCGATTTTTTGGTGATGGCTGATTTTGCTTCGGCCAGGTTTACAATTTCAATAGGTACTTTTGTAGATTGTGCGGCATTCCATCGTTTTAAACTGGCAGCACTCAGCACTTGGGCATAATTCTGACATTCGCCTGTAGCACCTACCACATGATCGGCCGGTACAGTCATGTTTACCTTATAATTGCCAAATACAAGTGCAAATTCGCCCCTACCTTCAAACTGTTTATTTTGCCAGCCCTGGAAATCAGAATAAACAGCCATGCGTGGAAACCACTGGGCAATGGTAAACAGATAGTTGTCGTCCTCAGCAAAATATTCATAACCACCTCTGCCTCCATCTATTACGCGGTTGATGATTTTGTAATTCCAGGTTATTTTAAGTTTATATTTTTGTTTGGACTGTAATACATAGGGCAGGTCTATACGCATCATGGTATTGTTGATGACATAAGGCAGGGCAGTCCCCTTTTCATCTGTAACCTTTAGTATTTTAACGCCCAGGTCATTTTCAGGGTTAATGATATCTGATAAGGCCTTATAACCCATCTGATCTGTCATCCTGCTCTGTTCTGTCAGCTTATTATCGCTGCTGGCCTTATGCTCATTTTCATCCAGCTGTACCCATAAATAACTTAGTGGGTCGGGAGAGTTGTTGTAATAAGTAATGGTTTCTGAGCCGCTTAAACGCAGGTTCTTTTCATCCAGTTCTGCATTAATTTCATAATCAGCACGCTGTTGCCAGTATGCTGGGCCAGGTGCACCGGAAGCCGAACGGTAGGAGTTAGGGCCGGAAAGAATGGTGCCAAGCTGTTCAAATTTGTTCCCGTGATTAGAACTGGGGTTATGAAGTATATGCTGACCGAAAGCTTTGGCGCTACATAAAAGCACAATAAAAAACAGCAGTATCTTATTCATTGGTGGAGGTGAAGTTTAAGTTATTATCCTAATAATGCCGGGAAACGTTCTGCCGCCATTACAAATGATATTCCAAATATAGCAGATGAAAGAAAGAAATTCCAATCCCATCGTTTTATTTTTACCATCCAGATCAGGATAAATGATAAGATCAATGTTGCAATAACGATCAGTATCTGGCCAAATTCCAGTCCGATATTAAAAGCAAATAGTTCGGCGGTAATGCTGCTGCTTTTACCCAACAAGCTTTTCAAGTAATTAGAAAAGCCTAAGCCATGAATCAGGCCAAAGAAAAGGGTCATGGTATACTTGAATTTCTGACCTTTGGGTTTTTGCCTTTTGCCCAGTATGTTGGCTGCAGCGGTAACCATTATGGTAACGGGAATTAAAAATTCGATTAAAGGCGTATTTACAGTTATGATTTTGAATACACTTAAGGCCAGGGTTATGCTATGGCCAATGGTAAAAGCTGTTATCAGGATTAGTACTTTTTTCCAGTCGGTTAGCATATAGGTCCCGCACAGCACCATCACAAATAAAATGTGATCATATCCCTGCCAGTCTAAAATGTGTCGCCAGCCTAATTGAAAATAAAGTGGGAAGTCCTGCATTGAATAAATTTGTAACTTAGCTAAATCTATAGCAATATCCTCATTTGAATTAAGAAAAACAAAATGCTGCAGTGTATATTATTTTTTTGGTTAAATATATTTCATCCCTTTTATGTGAGTGTAACAGAAGTTGCACATAATAAAAGTACCGGAACGTTACAGGTTAGCATCCGTATTTTTTTTGATGATTTTGAGAAAGCCCTGGAAAAAAAATACAATACAAAAGTGAATATCCTGAAACCGTCCGACAGGAAACAAGTGGATGCACTGATTGCTTCTTATATAAAGGAGCATTTTAAACTCAATGCAGACCGTAAGGTACTCACCTTAAAATATCAGGGTTACGAAATCGAAGAAGATGCAGCCTGGTGTTATTTTGAAACCGACAAAGTGTCTGCAATTAAAGAATTGGGTATAAAAAATGATATCCTGTTTGAACAGCATAATTCGCAAAGCAATATGATCCATGCAATAGAAAATGGTATACGTAAAAGCACCAAACTTGATAATCCGAAAAGCGAGGTTGTATTTGTATTTGGGACTTTGTGACTAAAGAAGTAAATATAATCTACTGATAATTTAAGAAACGTAATCTTTATAATAAAGTATCCCTATCTTAGTTTATGGTCAAACGAATTGTAGCAAATCTTCATACAGAAAACATTGCCAAAGCCGAAGCCTTTTATAAAAATATACTAGGGCTTGAATGCTTAATGGATCACGGCTGGATTACAACCTACGGAATTGAAAATCAAAAAATGACTGTTCAGGTCAGTTTTGCTTCCGAAGGTGGTTCAGGAACATTGACACCAGACCTTTCAATTGAAGTGGATGATTTCGAAGAAACTTTAAACCGCACAATGGAAGGGGGATTTGTTATTGAATACGGCCCCATAGTTGAGCCCTGGGGAGTAAAAAGATTTTATACCCGTGATCCTTTCGGCAAGCTCATTAATATTCTATGCCATGTCTAAAAGCCGTTCTTTCCGTATTTAACTTGTCAATTCCATACTCATTCTGTCCGACGTAACAACATTTTCAATTAAATAATCATCATTAGAAAAATCTTATGAAAAAGCATATGCTCCTTATGTTTCTCTTAAACCATATATTGTTTACGCAGGCACAAGAAAGAAACTCGCCTGAGAATAATGTAGTGATCACATCGCAGGGGCAGACAACCCAGGTATATACCAACGAAAAACGGGAACTGACTGTCAATATATCGCCAAAAGATGTAGCTAAGTTCAAAGCTGCCGGCCTGGTTCGCTACAGTGATTTAGGTGCCAAAGGTGATGGAATAACGGATGACATTGATGTTATTGCCGCAACTCATGCATTTGCCAACCTGCAGGGCCTTCCGGTTAAAGCAGACGCTGGAGCCACCTACTATATTGGAGGGCAGGAACGCACTGTGGTCATCCAAACTGATACTGATTTCGGCACTGCGGCCTTCATTATTGATGATACCGAAGTGAAAAACCGTACTGCGGCTATTTTTACAGTAAGTTCAGACCTGAAATCCTTCAAACTTGCAACCATATCCTCAATTAAGCGAAACCAGCAAAAAATCGATCTGCCCCCCTTACCAGGTCGCTGTTTAATCTCGGTCACCAATTCCAATGTAAAACAATACATCAGGTTTGGGCTAAACCAGAATAATGGCTCTTCGCAAACCGACCTCTTTATTGTTGACAAAGACGGTAAGGTAGATATGAACGCACCAATCATCTGGGATTTTGAACAGGTTACAGATATCACCGCTCTGCCCATCGATGAAAATTTGCTGAAGATTACCGGAGGCAATTTCACTACAATTGCCAATAAAGCCGAATCCAAGTCTACCTATTATAACCGCGGCATTGCGATCAGAAGATCTCATGTACTTGTTGAAGGGTTGAAACACTACATCGAAGGCGAAGGCGACTACGGTGCGCCTTATGGAGGCTTTATCAACATTGGTAACTGTGCTTATGTAACGGTAAAAAACACCATCCTAACCGGACACAAAACTTATAACACCATTGGTGCCGCCGGCAAACCTGTCTCAATGGGTACATATGATCTTTCCGTCAACCGTGCAGTTAATGTATCTTTTCTGAATTGCAGCCAAACCAATGACATCGACGACAACAAGTACTGGGGCATTTTAGGATCAAATTTCTGCAAAAACCTTGTTTACGATCATTGTACACTCTCCCGGTTTGATGCCCATCAGGGAGTTGCCAATGCCACCATCCGCAACTCAACCCTGGGACATATGGGGGTAAATGCCATAGGTAGTGGACTTCTGACAATCGAAAATTCGACTATTCGCGGCCGAAGCCTTGTTAACCTGCGCCCCGACTATGGCAGTACATGGCAGGGAGAACTGGTGATCCGTAACTGTACTTTTGTACCGGCGGGCGGCAAACCCTTTAGTGCCTCTTTGATCAGCGGATCTTATTCAGGTCAGCATGATTTTGGCTATACGTGCTATATGCCGGAACGGATCACAATTGAAAATCTTCAAATAGACGATTCCAGTCATCCAGACAATTACCAGGGGCCGGCCATTTTCGCCAATTTCAATCCGCAAATGACAGACACTGCCTACCAGGAAAAGTTTCCCTATGTTAAAACTAAAGAGGTCATTCTCAGGAACATCACAACTACCAGTAAAAAAGTATTGAGGATCAGCGATAATCCTTTCATGTTCAGGGATGTTAGGGTCAAAACTAATTAGAAATACAATTATGAATGTAATTGTTCTAAAAGTAATGCCCCTTTTTGCCTACTGATATTGAATATAAATTGGCACGGGCTTTAATTTCATCAGGTCTTCCGGTGTCATTAGCCTATTGGGTGCTTTTTTCAGGTCGTTTTTATAAAACAGTTTAAATCCGGTAAACTGTACCGGTTCCGAATAGATAAAGTGACGGTATGTGCCCTTTTTAAGTTCCGGTTCGCCCCATCCATCCATATGCATTACAATTTGCACTTCCGGACGTAGTTTGATGTTCTGATAATTGGTTACCATTTTCTTGGTAAAACGGTGCACAGTAAATACTTTAGGTGGCAGATTGTATTTTTTCACTATATCCGCAAGGTATTGAGAAACATAATTGATATCTGCTGCATCATAGGTACCGATCTTTTTTCCCGGAAGTGAACCATCTTTCATAGAAAACTCCGGATCTATCCCTAAATGAACATAAGGTAGTTGTAAATATTTTTCGATATGAGGAAGCTCTGCTTTAATACTGCTCAGTGCAACCTGCAAATCTAAAAATACAATGGTATTCGGACGCATTTTGGCTATTGCCAATACAGAATCGATTTGTGAGTTGGCCATACGGTTAATGTATTTGCCATCTTTTCCTGCTGTACCACTGGCCACAGCAGCAATATAATGCAGGCCTGCCTGTACAGGGGTGCTGGGATCTACTTTTTCCCAGTGCTTAATTTCAACATTCAGCCTTTTCCACATTTCTTTAGGAGCGTATTCGCCCAGGGCTCCCATTTTTTTAGAATGGAGGTTTCCGTAATACACCACAATACGTTTAAAAGGAAGTATAGCACCTGCAAGGGGGTAAGGCTGGTTTTTTACAGGCCATTTGCCAGTAGTATCACCATTTGCCAGTTTTTTTAACAATGTATTATACTTAGCTGTATCAACCGGCACACGGGTATTCGTTTCTTCAACTGCCTCTTCAACCGCTACAGTATCACCAGAAGCCGTGATCTTTGTTTTTCCCGTCGCTTTTTTTGCGTCGGACGCACAGCTGGTAAATAGCCCTATTGTTGTTGCACTAATTAGGATAATGCCTGCCAGATGATTTAATTTCATAGAATGTAAGATTAAAATTATGCAAGTATACCATCTTTAAAAGGAATAAAAAAACAGCTGTAAAGGTATTCCATAAATTTATTTAATGTTTAATTACCGTAATAATCAGAAACTATTGAATTTACCGAAAACCCCAAGCGGTAGTTTAATGCCGGATGTGGCCTGTAAATACAGTTCGCCGGTTTCGAGGTTTTTAACCTGAGGAAAGGAGGTTTTAATTAAATTTTCAACAATCACAGATGAAAAGCCAAGCGAATAGGTGTTCAGGATTAAAAAGTGTTCCTGCTCATCCAGCAGTTGTACCACTTCCAGCATCATTTCCTGGATATGGTCTTCCAGTTTCCATTTTTCGCCATTTGGGCCGTGGCCAAATGCTGGAGGATCTAAAATGATTCCATTATATTTTTTGCCACGTTTAAGCTCTCTTTTTACAAATTTCAGGGCATCTTCAACTACCCACCTCACATCTTTCAGCTTAGAAAGTTCCTGATTTTCGTTTGCCCAGTTTACAACCTGTTTTATCGAGTCTACATGTGTGGTATCCGCACCGGCAGCTTTGGCAATTAAAGAGGCCGCACCGGTATAGGCAAAAAGGTTCAATACCTTAGGTACCGGAGTTTTAAATTTTTTAATAGAGGATGAGATATAGTCCCAGTTTACTGCCTGTTCGGGGAATACGCCGACGTGTTTAAACGAGGTAAGGCCCAAACGCAGGTTTATGGTTACGTCATTATTGGCATATTCTACATTCCACCTGTCAGGCAACTTTACCGAATTTTTGATCCACTCTCCTGAAGTGGCCGACCGACCCTTAAAGCGGATGTGAGTTTGTTTTTTCCATTCCTGATCAGACAATGTCTTTTTCCATACGGCCTGGGGCTCTGGCCTGGACAAGACCAAATTGCCAAAGCGTTCTAATTTTTCAAAATCACCACAATCAATTAACTCATAATCTTTCCAGTGTGTGGGGGTTAGCAGGCTTATCATAAAAATGGGGTATGTATTAAAATTTTCCTTTGGCAGCCTTCATAAAGCGGCTGGCAAAAACAAAGTCGTTTAGTTCCTGAACATCAGTATGGGCAATTTCTTTATTGGAACCTTCCCAGAATTTTTTACCCTCATGAAGAAAGAGGATGTAATCGCCGATTCCCATTACCGAGTTCATATCATGGGTAACTACAATTGTTGTGGTATTGTACTCTTCGGTTAGCTCCTTGATCAGTTCATCAATTACGATAGATGTTTTAGGATCAAGGCCGGAATTGGGCTCATCAACAAATAAATATTTTGGGTTCATCGCAATGGCACGGGCAATACCCACACGCTTTTTCATCCCTCCCGAAAGCTCTGCAGGAAAAAGTTTGTTCTTACCTTCCAGGTTTACCCTTTCCAGGCAAAAGTTTACCCTTTCCAGTTTTTCCTTACGGCTTTGTTCGGTAAACATATTTAAAGGGAACATGATGTTCTCTTCAACTGTCATGGAATCGAACAGGGCAGAACCCTGGAAAAGCATGCCAATCTCTTTCCTGATCTCGATCTTTTCTTCAAAGTTCATAGTGGTAAATTCGCGGCTATCATATTCTACACTACCTTCTTCGGGCTGGTGCAGGCCTATCATACACTTTAGCAGGGTGGTTTTACCAGATCCTGATCCGCCAATGATCAAGTTGGTTACTCCAGCTTCAAACTTGCCTGATATACCCTTGAGTACTTCGTTATCACCAAACGATTTATGGATATCTTTAATTTCGATCATAGCAATAACTGGGTTACAATGTAATCACAGGCCAGGATAGAGATACAGCTGACTACTACTGCCCTTGTACTGGCCTGCGCAACTTCCAAAGCGCCCCCTTTTACATAAAAACCTTCATAAGCGGGTACAGAGGTAATGATAAAACCAAAAACAAATGCCTTAACCAGGGCAACGGTAATGGTATAAGGATTGAAATCTGTGGTGATACCCTGGATATATTCGGCAGGGGATACCGCGCCGGATAAGGTACCACCAATATAACCACCGGTGATGCTTAAAAACATAGACATGATAACCAGTAAGGGTACCATAGTAATGCCTGCAATAATTTTAGGGAGGATGAGGTAACCTGGAGAATTGATGCCCATAATCTCTAAGGCATCGATCTGTTCACTTACCCGCATGGTCCCGATCTCGGAAGAAATGGCTGACCCGATTTTACCGGCAAGCACAATGGCACTGATGGTAGGGCTAAGCTCAAGTATACTGGAGTCGCGGTTTACAGAGCCAATAATCGTTTTAGGTATGAAATCGCTAACCAGCTGGAAAGCAATTTGTAACGTCATTACCGCACCAATAAAAGTAGATATAATGGCAATCAGGCCTAAAGAGCCAACGCCGATAAAATCCATTTGTTTAAAAATAGCTTTCAGGTATATTTTAAATTTTTCAGGTCTTCTAAATACGGCCTTCAGTAAAAGGAGGTATCTGCCAAAATTGGTAAAATTCATTCAATGAAATATTAACTACAGTATTTACGCAATGTTCATACAAAGAAACAATAAAAAGTTGAAACCTTCACAAGCCGATATTTTTCTAACAAATCTTTTGCTGCTAAGTTTTAGGCTATGTCAGTTTTTTGTAATATTGTGGCTGATCAAACAAGTATAACAATGAATGCAATCATAACCGGAGCCACCAGGGGTATTGGAAAAGCCATTGCGCTTAAACTGGCAGAACATGGATATAACCTTGCCGTATGTTCAAGAAACAGCCAGGAGCTGGAAAAATTTGCTGAAGAGCTGAAACATACAGGGGCGCGCATCCTCACCATTAAAGCAGATTGCAGTGTTAAAGCTGATGTATATGCCTTTTGCGATGCTGTGCGCGAACAATTTGGTACTGTGGATGTTTTAGTAAACAATGCAGGGACATATTTACCTGGGCTTTTGCTCGATGAAGCCGATGACAGGCTGGAAATACAGTTAAATTTAAACCTGAATGCTGCTTATTATTTGTCCAAATACTTTGGTAAAATGATGCGGGAACGAGCTTCAGGGCATATCTTTAACATCTGCTCTATTGCCTCGAAAGCTGTTGTAGAAAATGGGGGCAGTTATTCTGTAACTAAATCGGCCTTGCTTAGTCTTAATGATGTATTGAGAGAGGAATTATCAAAACACAACGTTAAAGTGACCGCGATATTACCCGGTTCTACATTAACTTCATCCTGGGAGGGAACAACAATCCCGGCTGAACGTTTTGTACTACCAGAAGACATTGCCAGTAGCTTATACACTGTTTTAAACTTAAGTAAAGGTGTAAATGTTGATGAGATCGTTTTAAAGCCGGTACAGTTTTAAAAACAACAGGAGGGAAATTATCATGGAAAAGAGATTATTTAGAAATGAACACGACAAGGTAATTGCAGGCGTATCATCTGGTGTTGCCGAGTATATGGAGGTGGATGTGACCATTATCAGATTACTGTTTGTGCTTTCGACTATCTTCTTAGTGGGTACGGGAATTTTGGTTTATGTGATCATGTGGATCGTTGTGCCGGTAAATAATGATCCGGCAGCTCGCTTCTCAAAATTTAATGAATTTTTTAAGGGGCAGCAAAATCCATTTCAGGCATCAAATCCGTTTGAGCCGCAAAAGAAAACAACAGAAAATACCGGGCCCTTTCAGAACCGGACTTCTTCAGGTCTAAATGATACAGGTGTAGGTAATGAAAGTTTTGAGTCATGGAAAAAATCTGGTGATTTTAAACCTTACAAGAAAAATAACAATGAAACCGGACGTACCGTTGCAGGTTTGTTTTTGCTGGTTATAGGAGTGTACTTTTTTATGGATGAGTTTGACTTGATCCCTTTTCATTTTCAGCTTACTAAGCTCTGGCCCCTGGTATTTGTAGCGATAGGTGCAAGTTTTATCATCAGGGCCAAAAATAAAAATGCCTGGGAAAACTGGAAAGAGCAAAATATGCAGCCCCAGGAAAATTCAGGAAACACAGCGGATGCACCCGGTGCAAATGTAAATCCAGTAAAACCTGAAGACCCAGATGCATCCGAAGGCAACACCGGAAGTAGTATTGATTTTACAAAAAAGGAAATATAGTTATGAAGCTGGACAGAATAATGTGGGGTATCATTCTGCTTTTTATTGGTGGAGTGCTTCTTTTGGAAAATTTCGGGATAATTAACTTTTACTGGTGGAGTGTGTGGCGTTTCTGGCCTATATTTCTGATCATCGCTGGTGTAAACATCCTTTTTAACAGAAATAAATCACAGATCGGGAGTATTGTATCTATCGTTGTTTTGCTGATTACCCTAGTCCTGCTTTTTTTTAAGGGTCAGGAAGTACCTGCCCATAAAAAACGTGTATCGACAGAACAGCGTATAGACGGTGGTGATGGCGATATGGAAGATGTTGTGGAGCAGACCTTCAGTCAGCCCTACACCGATTCTGTACCTGCCAGAACCGTTCTGAACATATCAGGTGGCGGGACCTCTTTCGATCTAAAAGGCCATACAGATAGTCTGATTAGTGCTACTGTTCAGAGAAGAGGTGGGGCGTTCTCTTTAAAAAATGAATTTGCAGATAGTGTGCGTACTTTATCCTTTAAGATGAAGGGCAACAGCAGCTGGAATGTAGGTGATGGAGGTAACAATGTAGATTTAATGTTAAATACCCTGCCGGTTTGGGAAATTCATGTAAATATGGGAGCCGGAGAGGTTGATTTCGACCTCTCATCTTATAAAGTACGGGAATTTAGTTTTGATGGTGGTGCCGCTGCGCTGGATGTGAAACTCGGAAATACTTTACCCATTACCGATGTGAAAGTGAAAACTGGGATTGCCGATGTGAAAATAAACATCCCTATGGCATCCGGTTGCAGGATAAAAGCGAAGACAGGACTTTCTTCCAGGGCGTTTACCGGCTTTACTAAAAAAGCTGACGGTACTTTTGAAACCTCGAATTATAGCGCTTCGACTAATAAAATATTTATTAATCTTGACGGTGGATTGAGTAGCTTTGAGGTGAAAAGATATTAAGTGGATCCCAACGATAGTGAATATACTGTAGTCATCAATGGAAAGCCTGAGGGGCCGTATAGGCTAGATCAGTTAAAAATATTGCACATTGAGACCGGAACTTTTATCAGAAAGCCGGGTATGGACGATTATAAAGAAGCGCACGAGTTCCCGGAACTGCGTGCGCTTCTTGGGTTTACCTATCAACAAACTGCTCCGCAGTATTTTGCTGCTTTCGATCAGCGGCTGCTGGCCTGTGTAATTGATTATTTTTTTATATTCACGGCATACGTACTGCTGATCCTGGTCAGTTTTATTTTTGTGGAAGAAAAAGCCCAGCGCATCATGATAGCCCTGTCGGGAAGCCCCTTAATTCTGGTTGCTAAATTCTTTTATGGCAGCATTACCGAGGCTTCTGAAAAACAGGCCGGACTTGGAAAACGCCTGATGAATATCAGGGTGACAGATTTAAATGGTAATCGCATCAGCTTAAACAGAGCTTATGCCCGCAACCTGGCTAAATTATTGTCAACAGCCCCTTTCTTTTTTGGATACCTTTATAGTTTCCTGAATAAAAAACTACAGTGTTTTCACGATATCGTATCGGATACCCTGGTGATAAAGGACAGGCTCATATAAGCGGTATCCTTAGCGTACAGTTATGATTTAATCTTTATCTTTGCAGCAGATTTTGATAGTCATGGAAGATACAGTATTATATTCAAGGTTTTTAACACGTGAAGTTGCCATAGGAGATGTCCCAATGGGTGGTTTAAACCCCATCCGTATTCAGTCTATGACTACTACAGATACCATGGATACCATAGGCACCGTGGAGCAGACCATCAGAATGGTGAATTCCGGTTGCGAATATGTACGGATTACTGCCCCAAGTATGAAAGAGGCAGAAAACCTGGCCAATATTAAAAAGGAACTGAGGTTAAGGGGATATAACGTGCCCCTCGTAGCTGATATACATTTTACCCCGAATGCAGCAGAAGCAGCAGCACGGATAGTAGAAAAGGTAAGGGTAAACCCAGGTAATTATGCCGATAAAAAACGCTTTGAAAATATTGAATATACCCATCAGGCTTATCAGGCTGAACTGGATCGCATCTATAAGAAATTTACACCTTTAGTAAAGATCTGTAAAGAATATGGTACAGCCATGCGCATTGGCACCAACCATGGCTCGCTTTCCGACCGCATCATGAGCCATTATGGAGATACTCCCCGTGGCATGGTAGAATCGGCCATGGAGTTCATCCGTATGTGCGAAGACCTGAACTACTACAACCTGGTCATTTCTATGAAAGCCAGTAATACCCAGGTAATGGTAGAGGCCTACAGGCTGTTGGTAGAAACTATGGTAAAAGAAGGTATGAATTATCCTTTGCACCTGGGAGTTACGGAGGCCGGTGACGGTGAAGACGGACGGATCAAATCGGCGGTGGGCATTGGTACCTTACTTGAAGATGGTCTTGGTGATACGATCAGGGTCTCTTTAACTGAAGATCCTGAATTTGAGGCACCTGTTGCCAAAGCACTGGCAATGAGATATGAAAAGCGTGCCCTTGATCTGTATGGAAAAATGCTGTTCAGTGAAACAAAAACCATTGTTCCCGGGCAGCTTCCTTACTCTCCTTTCGAATACCAGAGAAGAGTTACAGTTCCGGTACAGCACATTGGGGGACATTTTCACCCGGCGGTAATGCTGGATGTTAGCCATGAAAATTTAAAGGATCCTTACTTTCTGGCTGCTGTGGGTTATCAATACAGTGCCGGACTGGATAAGTACAATATGGCCGATCAGGCCTGTGATATAGTTTACCTGGGCGATCAACTGCCCTCATTTTCTTTTCCCGGAAACTTAAAGCAGGTATATAACTACAGTACCTGGCTTTCCCTAAAGGACAAGAACAACTGCCATCCTTTGCTTTCCTATGATGAATATCTGTCAGGGGAGCTTCATGATGAGCAATTAAACCTGGTTAAAATTACTGCAGAAAATGCGCTGCAGATCGATCTTTCTGCTTTAAAAGATAAAGTAGTACTCGTATTGGAAACTTCATCATTAAATGGGGTGGCTGCTCAACGGGCATTTTTCAATGCGCTGATAGAAAAAGGGCTGCAGATACCGGTTATCATTAAACGCAGTTATACTGCTGTTAATACCGATGACCTGATGTTATATGCTGCAACGGATATGGGTGCATTGTTAACGGACGGAATGGGGGACGGGGTGTGGATTGATGCTGATGCTTTGCTGGGTTTGTCTTTAATTAATGCTACCAGTTTCGGAATTTTGCAGGCCACACGTACCCGTATCTCTAAAACAGAATACATTTCATGTCCAAGCTGCGGAAGGACGTTGTTCGATTTACAGGAAACCACGCAGTTGATCCGTTCCCGTACTGACCATTTAAAGGGTATCAAGATTGGCATTATGGGCTGTATCGTAAATGGTCCTGGTGAAATGGCAGATGCAGATTATGGTTATGTAGGGACCGGACCCGATAAAATAACATTATACCGCGGTAAGGAAGTGGTGAAAAAGAATGTAAATGCTGCCCGGGCACTGGATGATTTGATCGATTTGATCAAGGAGGATGGAAATTGGGTTCAAAAAGTGTAAAAATAATCGTTTAATTTCCTTGCAAAACCAGAATTATTCTTCATCCTGAAGTCCGATCCGGTTGCCTTCGCTGTCTGTGATCATAGCAATCGGTGATGTAAAACAAGGAATTGCAGGCAACTACAAAAAGCCAAATCTGCAAATATATGAAAATAAATTTTATAAATGAATGAATATTCATTTATATTTGTATCGCAATTAAAACACTATGCGTGCAAGGGATTTAAATAAAGTAGAACTGGTTAAACAAAAAGCGATAGAGCTATTAGTTGAGGTTGGTTTTGAGGGTTTTACGATGAATAAGCTTGCTAAGGCCTGCAAAATATCTGTGGCAACCTTATACATTTATTATCAGGACAAGGACGACCTGATCTTAAAGGTAGGTATAGAGGAAGTAGAACGGATGAGTGCGATCATGCTGGAAAACTTTGACCCTGAGAGTTCATTTGAAGAAGGATTAAAACAGCAGTGGAAAAACAGGGCGAAATGTTTGTTTGAAAACCCATGGTCCGCACAGATGATAGAACAGCTGCGTACTTCTACCTACCAGTTAAAGGTTTTAGAAGTTTTTGGGAAGAACTTTAAAGAACCTCTTGGTAAGTTTATGCACAATTCCATTGAAAGGGGAGAAATTGACCAAATGCCTTTTGAAACTTATTGGAGTATAGCTTTTGCGCCTTTGTATAACCTGATCAGGTTCCATAATGAGGGGCAGAGTTTAGGCGGAAAACCATTTGTGCTGACAGATGAAATTCTTTGGAAAACATTTGAGCTGGTAATTAAAGCTTTAAAAAAATAAATGGCCGCAAAGGCCGGAGAACTAAAACTACAATTATGGACATCAATATTGAACATATTTTGCTTTTTAAAACGGATATACGTACGGAAGGAGATAAACGCTATATCGGTAAGATCATGGAAGAATACCAGATTGATCAGTGGACGGTCGATTTGCAGGATATAGACTGCGTACTGCGCATCGTATCACCTACCCTTAAGCGCGAAGAAGTGATTAAACTGGTTGCAGAAAATGGCTACCATTGCGAGGAACTTATTTAACACCTCTCTTAATTTTAAACAAAAACTGATTTAACCCTGATCAACAATGCAACAACCTCAAAAAAATATAGCCGAACCCTTTAGTTCTTACCAACTGCTGGTTATTGCCTTGCTGGCTTTACTGCAGTTTACAATTGTACTGGACTTTATGGTACTTGCGCCACTTGGCGACTTTTTAATGAAATCGTTATCCATGAGCCCGAAAGGTTTTGGATTGGTCGTCTCTTCCTATGCTTTTAGTGCAGGTGCTTCAGGAATTATGGCTGCCGGTTTTGCCGATAAATTTGACCGTAAAAAGTTGCTGCTGTTTTTTTACAGCGGTTTTATTATAGGAACTTTGTGTTGTGCGCTTGCCACTAATTACGAGATGCTACTTGGTGCAAGGATTGTAACCGGTTTATTTGGTGGTGTAATCGGCGCCATCTCTATGACAATCATTACAGATATTTTTGCCGTTCACCAACGTGGCAGAGTGATGGGGGTTGTGCAGATGGGTTTCGCTGCAAGCCAGGTACTGGGTATACCCATTGGTTTGTATTTTGCCAATATATGGGGCTGGCATTCTTCATTTCTGATGATTGTGATATTGGCAATAATGATCGCAATTGCAATTCTGATCAAGATAAAACCAATTGACAAGCATCTGGCCATACAATCAGACAAAAGCGCCTTCCAGCATTTGTGGCATGCGGTTTCTAACCGTTCCTATCAGACAGGATTTATTGCAACTGCATTTATGGGTGTTGGTGGTTTTATGTTAATGCCATTTGGAAGTGCTTATCTGATCAATAACATCAACATTACTGAAGCGCAACTGCCATTGGTATTTATGTTTACCGGCCTGGCTGCTGTTGTTGTAATGCCATTAATTGGAAAATTAAGTGATAAAGTAGACAAGTTTATGGTGTTTACTGGTGGGTCATTGCTTGCAGTGGTAATGATTCTGGTATACACTAACCTTAGTCCGGTTCCATTATGGCAGGTTATCGTGATCAATATGGTCTTATTTATGGGGGTGATGAGCAGGATGATTCCTGCAACTACACTTACGATGAGCATCCCTGATCTAAAAGACAGGGGGGCTTTTATGAGTGTCAATGCTTCTATACAACAAATGGCCGGTGGTATTGCTGCGTTATGTGCTGGTTTGATCGTTACACAGAAAACAAAGAGTAGTCCACTGGAGCATTATGATACTTTAGGTATAGTGGTATCGGCACTTATACTTTTATGCATATTTTTGGTTTACCGTGTAAGTGTAATGGTGAAAAAGAAAGACGCTGTATTGAAAATCCCAGCTAAGCACTGATAAAGGCCAGGGTCTTTTCTGCAACTTCCTGCAAATGCATTGGTAGCTGATTGGCTGCATAAGGATGGGAAGCCCCATAAACATGGTTTGCGCCTTGAATTTTTTGTATTTTTGCCTTAAGCTGCTTTTGTGCCAGTTGTTGAGCAACACTAAATTTCACGTTTACATCTTCATCACCATGAAGAATAAGCCAGGGGATATGTATTTTTTTTGCTGCTCTTATGATGTCGACCTTTTCTTTGTTTTGATTAAAATCATCAAGCAGGGTGTTGTTTAATGGCATTTTTTCTTTTGTCCTGGCATTCTCTACAAAAATTTGTCCGGTTGCTGCCCATTCCTTTTCCTGTTCTTTTTTCCAGAGACTGGAGAAATCGGAAATGGCCGACCAGGTAATGAGTTTATGGATGCGGGTATCTTTTGCAGCCTGTATAATGGCCAGTCCACCACCCCTGCTGTGCCCTATCAGACTGATGGCAGCAGTTGGCCAGGTAGCCGCAACATAATCAATTACTGCATTAACATCGGTCAGTTCTTTGCTGATCGTATTGGCAGCAAAAGTTTCCATGTCCGTTACATCGTATTGATTTTGTGCGGTAACCCCACTGTGCGACAGGTTAAATTTGACATATCTGTAGCCTTTTGAGGCAAAAAAAGAAGCAATGAGGTTATGCGCCCCCCAGTCTTTAAAGCCTTTAAAGCCATGAATAAAAATTATAATGTCCTGATTTGTGTTTTTATCGTCATAAGTACAATCGCCGTAAATGGTTTTTTGGGCTGCGCCACTTATTGAAAAAAGCTCTTTTATGATCATATCTATCTACATGTATGGTGTTTAGCTCATATAACAAAATTAAAATGCGGATGTTTAACTTACCTTATTTATTTAAAATCTTTCTAAATAGCTCTTAATTACAGCATAATGACAGTGGAACAGCCTTGTCTTATTACTTTTGTTTCGCTAAAAATAACAGGATAATAAATTTTGGAATATTTAAAGATCATTGCTTTTACGCATAAACAGATTGACTTAAAATCCTTAGGTAAATTAGTGATATGTGAGCAGACATTAGACGACAGGTTGAGAAACATTCAATCCGAGTTAGGTGTTAAAGAAATATTCTATGTAGGAACGTGTAACCGGGTCGAATTCGTATTTACTTCTCCAAGTATTTTAGATAAAGATTTTATCCTGCGGTTTTTAACGGTACTGGACATGGGGCTGCCCGCACAATATATGGAGCAGTTTATTGAAAACGTATCAGTTTATGAACAGGTTGATGCATTCAATCACCTGTTGCGGACCTCCTGCTCACTCGAAAGCCTGGTTGTCGGAGAGAAAGAGATCCTGGCACAGATCCGCAAAGCTTATGAAGCTTGTCGTGTAGCCGGATTTACCGGTGATTATATGCGAATGATCATGAACCGGGTGGTCAAAACAGCCAAAGAAGTATATACACATACCAATATTTCTAAGAATCCCGTCTCCATCGTTTCGCTTGCTTACCGCAAGCTGCGGGACCTTAAAATGTGTTCCAGTGAGGCCCGCTTGCTTATTGTTGGCGCAGGTGAAACCAACAAACTCCTGGCACAATACCTTAAAAAACACAAATATTCTAACTTTTCTGTTTTCAACAGGACCCTCAAAAATGCTGAAGCCCTGGCTAAAGAGCTAAATGGCAAAGCTTATCCACTTACAGCACTTGAAGATTATAAACAGGGATTTGATGTCATCATCACTTGTACAGGTGCCACCGAACCGATCATTACTGAGGAAATTTATACAAAATTACTGAATGGTGATACAGGTAAAAAGGTAATTGTTGACCTGGCCATTCCTAATGATACCGCTGCTGAAGTGGTTAAAAACTTCCCAATACACTACATAGAGGTTGAATCTCTGAAAGAGATTGCCCGAAAAAATATTCAGGAACGCTATGATGAACTGGTGAATGCCGAACACATCATCGAACAAAACATCAAAGATTTTGAACTGGTATTGCGCCAACGCAAAATTGAAATCGCGATGAGCTGCGTTCCGCAGAAAATTAAGGAAATCAAGCATACCGCTATCAATGGTATTTTTGCTGATGAGATTGATAAGCTTGATGAAAATTCGAGGTTATTATTGGAAAAAGTGATGAATTACATGGAAAAAAAATACATCAGCGTTCCAATGGTTATGGCAAAGGAGATATTGGTAAAGAATAGCTAAATTTGCCAAAAAATTAGCATCAACGTGAAAAGACTTATTATAGGTACAAGAGGTAGCGACCTGGCTTTATGGCAAGCCAATTTCATTAAAGATAAATTAGCAGCTATCGGTGTTGAAGCTGAACTGAAGATCATCAAAACCCAGGGCGACAAAATTTTAAATCTGAGGCTCGACAAGCTTGAAGGTAAGGGGTTTTTTACGAAAGAACTGGAAGAAGAACTTCTGGGTGGTACCATCGATATTGCTGTACATTCCCATAAAGATTTACCGACGGTACATCCTGCAGGCTTAACCATTGCTGCGGTAACTGAAAGGGAAGACCCATCTGAGCTGTTGCTGATCCTTAAAGATTGTGTCAGCATCAATCATAAGCTGTCGCTGAAAAAGGGGGCTATGGTTGGAACTTCATCCAACAGGCGCAAAGCCCAGTTACTGGCGCTTCGTCCTGATTTAAATATTGAAGATTTAAGGGGCAACGTACCTACCCGCATACAAAAGTTAAGGGACGAGGATTACGATGCCATTCTACTGGCAAGAGCCGGGGTAAACCGTTTGAATATTGACCTTTCTGAATTCCATGTTGAGGTAGTAGATACTACTGAACTGGTTCCAGCTCCTGCACAGGGCGCGCTTGCCATTCAGATCAGGGAAAATGAAAATGAGCTTTTTGATATTCTGCAGCAAATAAACCATCCCGAAACTGCCGAAGAAATAGCCATTGAACGTAAAGTGCTGAACCTGTTTGAAGGAGGCTGTCATATGCCTTTAGGCTGTTATTGCAAAAAAGAAGACGGACAATATGAAGTCTGGACATCAAAGGCCGAAACAGATGAAGACTTTCCTGATCGCTTGTTTTACAGGGTAGAAAAACTGGACGGACTGGCTGAAAAGATTGTTGCCAAATTTAGTGCTGACAGGAAATTTCCGGCTAAAGTTTTTATTTCCCGCGAAGTAGGAGAGCATAATTATTTTAGAAAAGCACTTGAAAAACACCATATAGCAATAGAGGACAGATCGCTGATCCGTACTTTCCCGATCGTAACGGTACTGGATCCATTTTACTTGAAACACATAGACTGGATCTTTTTCAGCAGCAGGAACAGTGTTGATTATTTCTTTAACCTGAAACCTATGTTGCCTAAGCATGTTAAGTTTGGAGTGGCAGGACGTGGCTCTGAAGATTCACTAAGAAGAACTGGTCATTTGGCCGACTATGTGGGTGAAGGCGGGGATATAGACGAAGTGGCAGAATTATTTGCAGAAGAGGTATCTGGTAAGACGGTATTATTTCCCAGGGCACAGGATTCTTTATTAAGTATCCAGAAAGCCTTAAAACCGGACACCAAGGTGATTGACCTGCCGATTTATGAGACCGTTATTGAAGAAGATATAGACCAGACTTATGCGGATGTGCTGATATTTACCAGCCCATCTAATGTAGACGCGTATTTTGTTGACAATTTATTGGAACCAGGACAGCGGGTAATTGCAATCGGAAATTCTACAGCCAAAAAGTTTGAGGAGATGGGGGTAGATTGTATTTTACCTTATTCTCCGGATGAAATCGGTTTAGCTGAAGCTGTTTTCGGGATAGATATAAAATAATATACTTATGTTACAACGTCCACGTAGATTAAGAAAAAATCCGGTTGTGAGAGAAATGGTAGCTGAAACCCGGTTAACCAAAGACCAGTTCATCTATCCATACTTTATTGTACCTGGTAAAGATGTGGTCCGTCCGCTGGATGCGATGCCCGGAATCAGTCATTTTTCTGAAGATACATTGGTAAGAGATGTGGAGAAAGGACTAAAGCTGGGTGTAAACAAAATTATGCTGTTTGGTGTGGGTGATGAGAAAAGTGAAAATGCGGCGGCAGCTTATCACGACCATTCTTTGGTACCTTCTGCTGTCCGTATGTTAAAAAAGAACTTTGGTGATGACCTTTACGTGGTAACGGATGTTTGTGTTTGTTCTTATACTACCCACGGACATTGCGGCATTTTAAGGGATGATTATGTGCAGAATGACGAAACAGTGGAGGTTATAGCCAGAATGGGACTAACCCATGCCCAGGCTGGTGCCGATATGCTGGCTCCATCGGATATGATGGATGGGCGGGTAGCTGCAATGAGAACTGTACTGGATGGAGCGGGTTACGTAAATACTGCCATTATGTCTCACGCTACCAAATTTGCCTCAGCTTATTACGGACCTTTCAGAGAGGCAGCCGATTGTGCTCCGGGCAAGGGCGACAGGAAAGCTTACCAGATGGATTTCAGGAATGGTCATGAAGCGCTTAGGGAAGCTTTGCTGGATGAAAGCGAGGGTGCTGATGTGTTGATGGTGAAACCGGCACTGGCGTATATGGATGTGATCCAGAACCTGAAACAACATACTGATCTGCCGATTGCCTGTTACAATGTATCCGGAGAATATTCGATGGTTAAAGCTGCTGCGCAAAAAGGCTGGATAGATGAGCAAAAAGTAGTGATGGAAACTATGTATGGCTTTGCACGTGCAGGTGCAAGTATCATCACCACCTATCACATTAGGGATATGGTTGAAAAGAATTGGATATAGTGAGTTATAAAGCATAAATAATGTTAGAATCTTTAAAAAAAATGTTTTCCGGAAATGAAGGCGAAGTGCCTGTAAATACAGGCAGTAAACCGGATATTTCCAGAGAAAAGTCGGCAGAACTCTATGAAAAGGCGAAAAACTATTTCCCAGGTGGGGTAAACTCTCCGGTAAGGGCTTTTAAATCGGTTCACGGTACACCCCTCTTTATTCAAAAAGGAGATGGTTGCTTCGTTTGGGATGCAGACGGCAATCAGTTTATAGATTTTTGCGGCAGCTGGGGGCCATTGATCTTAGGTCACAATCACCCTAAAGTAAGAGAAAAAGTTACTGAAGTGATGCAGAACGGAATGAGCTTCGGTGCACCTACGGCATTGGAAAATGAGCTGGCCGAACTGATTATAAAAAATAACAGATTTGTAGAAAAAATCCGTTTTACAAGCTCTGGTACTGAAGCGGTCATGTCGGCTATCCGTTTGGCCCGGGGTTTTACTGGCAGGGACAAAATTATCAAGTTTGATGGTTGTTACCATGGCCATAGTGATTCCTTGTTGGTAAAGGCGGGATCAGGACTGGTAACTTTTGGTGAAACCTCATCAGCTGGTGTGCCGAAAGCATTTGCACAGGAAACAATAGTTTTGCCTTTAAATGATGTTGAAGCATTGAAACAGGCTTTTGAACAGTTTAAAGATGAGGTTGCCGCTGTAATCATTGAAGGTATACCAGCCAACAATGGTTTACTGATGCAGGACCAGGCTTACCTGGAATTCCTGCAGAATTTATGTAAAGCGCATAAATCCTTATTGATATTTGATGAAGTGATAACGGGTTTCAGATTGGGTTTTGAAGGTGCTGCAGCACATTATGGACTTAAACCCGATATTGTTACTTATGGCAAGATCATCGGCGGCGGACTACCGGTTGGTATGTATGGTGCATCTGCCGAAATTATGGCACACATTTCTCCTGACGGCGGAGTTTACCAGGCAGGTACCCTTTCCGGAAACCCGATAGCTATGGCAGCAGGGATTGCCCAGTTAACTGAATTGTTAAAATCGGGTTTTTACAAAGAACTGAACAATAAGGCTACAGAATTCGCAGAAAGTTTACAACGTTTTGCCACAGCAAGGAATTATAAAGTAAAAGTATTTCATGTGGGTTCTATTTTCTGGATTGCCTTTACCGATAAAGATAAGATCCAACGTGCTGATGATATAGAACACAGCAGCATGGAAAAATTTAAAATGATGCACAGAGAGTTGCTGAACAGGGGGATTTATCTGGGCCCCTCAGGCTATGAAGTTGGTTTTGTTTCTGCTGCACACACAAAGATAGAGCTGGAAAAGGCAAAAAGGGCCATATTTGACAGCCTTGATGTTGTTTTCAGGAACAAGTAAATAATGGTATATTAGCTAAAACACTGGTAATCTTGAAGAAGTCGATTGTTATATTTTATTTTATGCTGTTGTACGCTTTAGTGCAATTGATCTCCTGGGGAACGCTGGTTGTTCGGCTGGAACCTGCCAGAATGGCAATGGTGATGGGCGAAGGCTCAGTGTTTTTATTTTTACTATGTATAGGGGCCTATTTTTTACATCAGTCTATCAAAAAAGAAGAGCGTCTGCGTGAACAGCAGCAAAATTTTTTGCTCTCTGTAACGCATGAGTTAAAATCACCTTTGGCTGCTATAAAATTATCAATTCAAACCATCATCAAACGTGACCTTGATAAGGCGCGGCAGACGTCCTTACTGAGCAATTCTTTAAAAGATATTGAACGTTTGGACGACCTGGTAGAAAACATGTTATTGGCTACAAAGATAGAAAACCGCTCTTATTCCTTCCCTAAAGAGGAATTTGACTTCTCGGAGTTGGTTACCAAAATCACTGACAGGCTGCAGGTCCATTCCTGCGGATGTGAACAGTTGATTACACCGGTTATCAAACCAGGAATTAAGGTGATGGGCGATCAGTTTGCACTCTCGTCGGTAGTGACTAACCTGGTCGAAAATGCAGTAAAGTATTCGGGTCCCTGCGCTGATGTGGCGGTTGAACTGACAGAAAAAGACGGCCATCCTTTTTTAAGGGTAGCTGACAAAGGGCCTGGTATTCCCGACAGTGAAAAGATGCTGATTTTCGATAAATTTTACCGGGTTGGTGATGAGAATGTCAGAAAATCAAAAGGAACGGGTTTAGGCCTGTTTATTGTTAAGGAAGTATTACAAAGCCACGACGCTGATATCAGCGTTAGAGATAACGTACCGCAAGGTGCTATTTTTGAAATAACATTTAGTTGATTATGCAACAGAAATTAAGAATACTGCTGGTTGAAGATGAAGATCACTTATTGGATGCCATAAAATTGAACCTTGAGCTTGAAGGTTATAAAGTACATGCCGTAAAAGATGGTAAAACTGCGTTGAAAGTTTTTAAAGAAGAACGCTTTAATCTCATCATTCTGGATGTAATGCTCCCTGAAATGGACGGTTTCCAGGTATGTGAAACCATCAGGCTGGAAAATACAGAAGTGCCCATTCTTTTTTTAACGGCTAAAAATACCAGCGAAGACAGGGTAATGGGCCTGAAAAAAGGTGCCGATGATTACCTGGTAAAACCTTTTAACCTGGAAGAACTGATCCTGAGGGTTGGTATCCTGGTAAAACGCAGTATGAAAGCGGATGACTTAAAAGAAATCAATTCCTATAAAATTGGCGACAAAACTATTTATTTCAATTCATTTGAACTGAAACAGGATGATGGGGTGATTGTACCTCTGACCAAAAAAGAGACCATGCTTTTAAAACTGCTGATTGAGCGTAAAAATGAGGCCGTGTCCCGCGAGCAGATTTTAGAGACCGTATGGAACTATGATGTTTATCCATCTACAAGAACTATAGATAACTTTATTCTGACGTTCCGCAAGTATTTTGAACCCGATCAGAAAAACCCTGTTTATTTTCACTCCATCAGAGGTGTAGGCTATAAGTTCACAGATATTCACTAATGTATAATTCAAAAGGCAGGTATGCCCTGATGGCGCTTTTTGCCATCGCAGCTTTGGTATGCCTTTTTTATGTTCAATATCAGCTGGCTGCACTGGCCGGCTTTTTGTTTGCCTTTGTAATACGGAGCCATTTTAAGCACAGTTCCATTTTACTGGCCTCAAAACATTTTAAGAACGGTAATTATGTACGTGCCGAAGCTTTGCTGGCAGAGGTACCAAACCCCGACAGACTTGCCAGAAACAGACGTGGATATTATGAATTTATGCGGGCCAATATTGCTCTAAAAAAGGAAGATTATGAACTGGCCGAACATCATTTTCAGATTGCCAGCCGCTTTCCGCTGGGTGGAAAAAACGACAAAGCTTTTGTACTGATCCATCTGGCCAACCTGGCTTTAAGAAAAAAGGACAAGGAACGCTGTACCGCATATTTGAGCAAAGCCAGGGAATTGGCTATAACTTCCAAATCGCAGGATATTATCAATAAAATAGAAAAAGAAGCATACAGCTTATAAAAAAATAGAAGACAAATCAGAACACATGAACACGTTATTTTTAGATGCAGCATTTTCAAAGCAAACAGAACGCCCACCAGTGTGGATGATGCGCCAGGCTGGCCGTTTTATGCCGGAGTATTGGGAAATTAAAAACAAATACTCTTTTCTGGAGATGTGCAAAACACCGGAAATTGCTGCTGATGTAACGATGCTTCCGGTTGATTTGCTTGGGATTGATGCCGCTATTTTGTTTTCGGACATCCTGGTAACAGGTGAAGCTATGGGTGGAGACCTGAGCTTTACGCAAGGTATAGGCCCTAAATTTGCTAACCCGGTGCGTACACTTAAAG
This sequence comes from Pedobacter sp. AK017, assembly GCF_014200825.1. Lineage (NCBI taxonomy): Bacteria > Pseudomonadati > Bacteroidota > Sphingobacteriia > Sphingobacteriales > Sphingobacteriaceae > Pedobacter > Pedobacter sp. AK017. The sequence continues at coordinate 24,815 of NZ_JACHCW010000020.1, read as the reverse complement.
ATGTGGAGGCTTTAGAAGTAGATGTGCTCGACAGGCTGCAATATGTGGCTGATGCGATCAAAGTGATCCAGCAACGTTTAAATGGTAGTATTCCTTTAATTGGTTTCGCCGGAGCACCATTTACAGTAATGAGCTACCTCGTTGAAGGTGGTTCTTCCAAAGATTTTAAGCTGACCAAATTGCTGATGCACAACCAGCCGGAAGTAGCACATAAACTATTGGCTAAAATTGCTAAGGTTACTGCCGATTACCTGAACCTGCAAATTGCAGCAGGTGTAAATGCCATTCAGATCTTTGACAGTTGGGCATTGGCCCTGTCATGGAACGATTATCAGGAATTTTCGCACCGCTACATCCAGGAAATTATTGCCAACCTGAACAGAAAAGACATCCCAGTGATCTCTTTCTGCAAAGGCAGTTCGGTATTTGCCCCGATTATGGCTGAAGCTAAACCAGATGTGATTTCGGTAGACTGGAACGCGGATCTTTTAAATATTAAAAACAGTTTGCCTGCAGGTATCGCTGTACAGGGTAACCTTGATCCGCATATTTTATATGCGGATAAACCTGTCATTAAAAAAGAAATCCTCAGACTATTTGAGCGCATGCGCGGACAAAACGGTTTTATTTTTAACTTAGGTCATGGTATTATGCCTGATATTCCTTTCGACAACGTAAAATATGCAATAGAAGTAATTAAGGAGTTTAAATACTAAGTTTACTATGGATAAATACTACTATTACGTCCTTTCTGTTCATATCATCTTTATGGTAAGCTGGATGGCGGGGTTGTTTTATAGTGTACGTTTGTTCATTTACCATACCGAGGCCAACGACAGGTCCGAAATGGAGAAAGCCATTCTCCAAAAAGAGTATGAAAAAATGGAGCGCAAGCTCTGGTACATCATCACTACACCGGCCATGGTATTAACAGTGCTGGCCGGTATCACCATGCTTTGCATCAGACCAGCATTGCTGCAAATGCCCTGGATGCATGTAAAACTTAGCTTTGTAGTTTTACTGCTCATTTACCACTTTATTTGTCAGCGTATCATGAAACAGCTAAAGCTGGGTACCTGTAAAATGAGTTCCTTTAAGCTGCGTTTGTGGAATGAAGTGGCCACCATTTTACTGGTCGCCATTGTATTTACAGTGATCTTAAAAAATGCTGTAGACTGGATATACGGCCTCATTGGTCTGATCATTTTTGCTGTGGTTATCATGGCTGCAGTAAAATGGTATAAACATTACCGGAAAAAACACGATTCCTAAAATTAATCTATCTTTATAGTATGAAACGTCTATGCTCAACCGCAGTTTTAATTAGCAGCCTTATTATGGCCACCTCATTAAATTTATTTGCGCAACAGGATAGTGTCAAAACATTAGCCAACCGGAAGGGCCGTTTTGTGGGTGGTATTACACTTACACGTATTGATCTTGGTTTCAGCAGGCTTATTGACAACGGAAGCTTTAGCCTGTCACCGGCAAATGATTTTCTGGACTATAAGGCATTTAAAACCAGTACCTTCTCTTTTGATGTGCTGGACTACGGATACCGGTTCAATTCAAATTTTAAAATATATCTGGCTGCTGGGTTAGACTGGACAATGATCCGACTAAAAAGGGACATTACGATAAGAAGAAACACCCCTACATTGGAATATGATCCGGAAACGGGTATCGAATTTTCTAAAAACAGATTTTCCAGTTTTTATGCCCATATACCAATGGGTTTCCAGTTCCGTACCAATGAGAATGACCGTGGTAAAAGGTTCTATTTTGTTGTCGGACCGGATATAGGCTTCCTGCTCAATGGAAAAGTAAAACAAATAAGTAAAGAGAACGGTAAACAGAAATTCAGGGACGATTATAATTTCGAAAAAGTGCGTTTGGGCGGATCATTGCGCGTAGGTTATGGGGCACTTGGAATTTTTACTAAATATTATTTTAGCGATATGTTTGATAGTGCACCACAAAAAGGGTTAAAGAATATGTCATTCGGAATAACACTGGGGTTAAATTAATACAATATCTTTATCCCGTGGAAGAGCAAATCATTAGTGTTAAAAATCTTAGTAAACAATATCAAACCGAACAAGCGGGCGGTATCAGTAACATTAGTTTTGAGGTTAAAAAAGGAAATGTTGTAGCCATTCTGGGTGAAAGCGGCAGTGGAAAATCTACACTGTTGAAGTGCATCTATGGTTTGCTAAGGGTAGATGGAGGGGAAGTTTCTTTCAAAGGAAAGCGTATCTTGGGACCTGATGAACAACTCATCCCGGGCCATAAGGAGATGAAAATGGTTACCCAGGATTTTTCATTGAATATATATGCTAAGGTTTATGACAATGTAGCGTCCATGCTATCCAATACCGATGTGCAGGCCAAACAAGCCAAAACTATGGAAATGTTGCAGCATCTGCACATTGAACATCTGAAAGATAAAAAGATTACCCAATTGAGTGGCGGCGAACAGCAGCGCGTGGCCATTGCTAAAGCCATGGTAAGCGATACTTCAGTTTTGTTACTGGATGAACCTTTTAGTCAGGTTGATGCTTTGCTTAAAAACCAGTTGCGTGCCGACATTAAGCGGGTAGCTGCAGAAACAGGTGTTACGGTAATTATGGTATCCCATGATCCGGCAGATGGCCTCTTTCTGGCAGACGAGTTGCTTATTTTAAAAGACGGAGCTTTGTTACAATCAGGTCAGCCCAGCCAGGTTTATAACCATCCCGATCACATTTATACAGCCCGGCTGTTGGGCAATGCTGTGGTACTGGATGCCACAGATGCTTCAATATTGGGATTGGATATCCCTGATGGGCATGCCGTGTTTTATCCGGAATGGGTAGAATTGAAGAGCTCCTGGAACAGCAGGAGATTTGAAGTGAAAGATGTTTATTACAAGGGTTTTTACGAAGAATTGCTGCTTGAAAGAAACGGTGTAAAAATCAGGGCCCTTCAGCTGAATTGGGGAGAGCATAAAAAAAACGACCATGTACAAGCTAATATCAGTCAGTTTCTAGCCCTGTAAATCCATAAAAATCAATCGCCTATATTCAGTTTTTTCATTTTCGTGTCATAACATTTAATTATTGGCTTTACCCTGACTTTTTTACGCGGATATTCAGAAGTTGAGTATTAACTTTGCTGTGCTTAATTTTTTTTAGGCAGCACAATATTAATTTGTATACATGTTTCTTCGTTCAATAACAGTCAGGTTTATTATTTTGTTAGCTATGGTTATACCTGGTTTTCAATCTTATGCACAGCAAACGGCTGTTAGCGGAACGGTTACAGACGCCAGCACTAAAGAAACCATTCCTTATGCATCTTTTATCATTACCGGAAGTGGAAAAGGAGGGCGCACAGATGCCGATGGAAAGTATAATATTACCATTAGTGGCAATTATACCCAGCTTAAATTCAGTTATATAGGTTATAAAACCCAGGTTAAAACCATTAAGCCGGGGCAGGCCCAAACCATTAATGTACAGCTGCAAAATGAAGCCATGCAGATGAATGAGGTAGTGATCAAAGGTGGCAAGAAGCCCCCTTACCGCAATAAAGAGAACCCTGCAGTTGAACTGATCCGTAAGGTAATTGCCAATAAACCGAAAAACCGCATGGAAAGCTATGATTATGTAGCTTATCAGAAATATGAAAGAATGTTGTTCTCTATGAGCAACCTTTCGGAGAAATTTAAGAACAAAAGGATATTCCGTAATTATCAGTTCCTTTTTCAGGAACAGGATTCTACAAAAATAGGTGGCAAAAATATGCTTCCGGTGTTTCAGCAGGAAAAGCTTTCTGATAACTATTTTCGCAAAAATCCGGAGAAGTTAAAAACTGTGGTCATAGCCGATAAGCAGGTGAACTTCGATGAGCGTTTTATAGACAACCAGGGTTTAAGTTCTTATTTCGACAGGATGTACCAGGATATTGATATTTATGACAACAATATCTCTGTAGTAAGCAACCTGCTGCTAAGCCCGATTGCTGATGGCGCACCTGGTTTTTACAAATTTTTTATTACCGATACCATCCGTACACAACAGCCCCAGCTGATTGAACTTTCGTTTACACCCAGAAACAAGATGGACCTTTTGTTTGAAGGTAAGCTGTATGTAACCATGGATGGAAATTATGCAGTCCAGAACGCTTTTTTAACCGTAAATAAAAACATTAACCTGAATTTTGTACGGGCTTTGGAGGCCAAGCTTGAATTTGAACAGAATACGGACAAACGTTACCACTTAAGTAAGAGCAACCTGATTGTTGATTTTGGCATCACCAAGAAAAGCGGGGCTGGTTTTACAGGCGAAAGGACCGTTACCTATAAAGATTACAAAATAAATGAGCCGATAGCCGATAGCGTATACAAAGGCTCGGCTGCCCTGGTTGTGGTACCGGATGCGAAAAAGAAATCTGAGCAGTTCTGGACCAGTAACCGTCCTGAGGCGCTGAGCACCACCAGTGCTAAAGTGTACCGTAATCTCGATACCCTGCAAAGCATTCCATCGTTTAAACGAACTATGGATATTGTAACACTGTTTTTTGCGGGATATAAAGATTTTGGTCCTTTTGAAATGGGGCCGGTAAATACCTTTTATAGTTTTAACAGTGTTGAGGGCTTTCGTTTGCGTTTAGGTGGCCGTACCACAACTGCTTTAAGCAAGCGCTATTATTTTGAAACTTACGCAGCCTATGGCTTTGAGGATCTGAAATGGAAGTATTTCCTGAGCGGGACCTATTCCTTAAACAACAAGTCAATTTATGCTTTCCCTCAAAACTATGTGCGCGCCAGTTTCCAGCGGGATACCAAAATTCCCGGACAGGAGCTGCAGTTTGTACAGGAAGATAACTTTTTGCTTTCCTTTAAAAGGGGGGAGAACAACATGATGCTGTACAATGATTTTTACAGGCTTGATTATGTCCATGAATTTGAAAATCACTTCTCCTATAGCCTTGGCTTACGTAAATGGAGCCAGACACCAGCAGGTTCTTTATATTTTAACAACTCGGCGCAAACACTGTTTTCAAGAACCAACCAGATCAATACATCCGAGATCAGTGTGAACTTAAGGTATGCGCCGCACGAAAAATTTTACCAGGGTAAGGTTTACCGCACGCCACTGGTTGATAAGTATCCGATATTTAACCTGCGTTATACTGCAGGCCTGAAAGGTGTTTTAGGCGGTGAGTATAACTACCACAATTTTATGGGTAGCATCGATAAACGTTTTTATTTATCGCAATTGGGCTATACCGATGTAACAGTTGAAGGTGGATATGATGTGGGCAAATTACCTTTCCCGCTGTTGTCTATCCACCGCGCCAATCAGACTTATGCTTACCAGTTGCAATCGTATAACCTGATGAACTTTCTGGAGTTTGTAAGTGACCATTATGCAAGTATCAATATAGACCAGAATTTTAATGGTTTCTTCTTTAATAAAATCCCTTTGCTGCAACATTTAAAGTTAAGGGAAGTGATGTCCTTTAAAGCTTTATATGGCGGCCTGCGCAATGAAAATAACCCCGCCAAAAATACAGATGCCATGCAGTTTGTACGCAATAGCGATGGTATACAGATTACCAATGCACTGGACAATGGCCCGTACATGGAAGGTAGTGTTGGTGTAGGAAATATCTTTAAGGTGTTAAGAGTTGATGCCGTAAAACGTTTCAGTTACCTGGACCATCCAAACGTTTCTTCATGGGGAATCCGGGCCAGGGTTAAATTTGATTTTTAATTAAGTTCTTACATATTATTCAGGTAAATTAGGGTCTGGAATCAGCACCTTAAATAATTTCTTATGAATGAAGAATATGTAAACCTGCCACTGGTAAAAAATTCGGTAGATAAACGCTTTGAACTGAAGGTTGGCGACTATACCACATTTATTGATTATAAAGAACATGGGCAAAAGATCTGGCTAATCCATACCGAGTCGCCTACCGAATTGCAGGGTAAAGGAGCTGCTACTGCCGTAATAGAAAAAACCTTGTCGTATATTGAAGAGAACGGTTATAAGCTTATCCCTTTGTGCCCCCTGGTGGCAGCCTATCTTAAAAGACATCCGGAATGGGATAGGATTCTGGACGATAGTGCAAGACCTTTTTAAGCCAAATCTTCATTTTATCGATATGCGTATACCATTTCAGGAGCTTAAGGCCGAATTTAAAAGAGTATTGTTAAAATTATCATTTCCGCCGGAAACTGCCGATAGCTGTGCCCTGGTATTTGCCGCCAACAGCAGGGATGGTGTTTATTCTCATGGATTAAACAGGTTTCCTGTTTTTGTAAAGCTGGTGCAAAAAGGGCTGATAAAGGCAAATGCCTTGCCTGCCTTACTGGAAAGAAATGGAGCAATAGAGCGTTGGGTCGGGAATTTTGCACCAGGTATGTCAAATGCCAGCCATTGCATGGCCCGCGCTGTCGAACTGGCAAAAATAAATGGAATTGGTTGTGTGGCCATCAAAAATACCAACCATTGGATGCGTGGTGGAACTTATGGCTGGCAGGCTGCAGATGCTGGTTGCATAGGTATATGTTTTACCAATGCTACCGCCAATATGCCTGCCTGGGGTGGTAAAGATCCGGTGTTGGGCAATAATCCCCTCGTAATCGCAATACCAAGGAAAGAAGGGCATGTGGTGCTCGATATGGCCATGTCGCAATTTTCCTATGGTAAAATGCAGGAATATGAATTAAAGAACGAAGCCTTACCCTTTCCCGGAGGATATGATGAACAGGGAAATTTAAGTACAGATCCTGCAGTGATCCGTAAAACAAAACTGGCCCTGCCAATTGGTTTCTGGAAAGGTTCCGGCCTGTCCCTGGTGCTGGATTTATTGGCCGTAGCGCTTAGTGGCGGCAATTCAACCGGAAAAATATCGGCTCAGGCCGATGAAACAGGGGTGTCCCAATGTTTTATTGCCATCCGGCAGCCAGACATGCATGATGCGCTGATTGCAGAGGTGCTTGCTTATACAAAAAATAGTGAGGCCGTTAAAGCGGGCGGACAGGTAAGCTATCCGGGCGAGCGTACCTTACAGACCCGATTGGAAAATGAAGAAAAGGGGATACCTGTAAATGAAGAGATCTGGATGCAGGTAAAAAATTTTTAGTGCACCTGAAGCGCTGGCAATTGAGTATATAAATCAATTTCTATTGTCATATCGATATGAATGGGGATAATCTCAATATAAATTAATTCCAGTACGTGAAAAATCAAATATTTTTACTTTTATTTTTAGCTGCAATCTGTGCCCGGGGGCAGCGTACTTTTGTACATCCCGGAGTTTTACATTCCCAGACTTCATTAAACAGGATGCAGGATGTGGTAAAAAATAAAACATTGCCTGGATATGGGTCATACCTCTTACTGTCTGCACACCCTTGCGCAAGTTCATCCTATCGGTTGAACGGTCCGTATCAAACTATTTCCCGTGATGGTGAATTTAGCTTTACCAAAAGCAAAATGGAGATGGACTTTAGCGCGGCCTATTTAAATGCACTGATGTGGATGGTTACAGGGAACAAAGATCATGCAAAAAAAGCGATACAAGTGCTGGAAGCGTATGCAGATGTTTTAAAAATAATCCCCCCAACCAATGATGCCCCATTGCTTGCCGGTCTGGAAGGCTCAAAAATTGTCAATGCAATGGAAATCCTGGTGCATTCCAATAGCGGCATTAAAAAAGAGCAGATCACAAAGATCAATAAGATGATCACTAAGGTGTTTCTTCCGGTTTGTGAGGCCTTTTATCAAGTAAAAGCTTATACAAATGGAAACTGGGGTGCAATAGTAACCCGCATGTACATTGGAGCTGCAATCTATTTTAATAACGAAAAGATGTACAATAAAGCCATTGATTTTTATAACAATGGCAATGACAATGGAACGATAAAAAATTACATCAATGACACAGGGCAGATCCAGGAGAGCGGCCGCGATCAGGGGCATTCGCAACTCGGTTTGGGAGCGCTTGCATCAATTTGTGAAATCGCATGGAACCAGGGAGACGATCTCTATCAGGCGCTGGACAACAGGTTGCTGAAAGGATTTGAGTATGTAGCCAAATACAATCTCGGAAATGATGATGTCCCGTATGTAGTTTGGAAAGATGTTACAGGTAAATACAGCACCTGGACTAAAATTTCAGACATCAGCAGGGGAAAGTTTATTCCGGTATATGAAATGGTTTACAACCATTATGTTCAGCGTAAAGGTTTAATAATGCCATTTACAAAGCAGGTGATTGATAAAATCAGACCTGAGGGGTATGACAGGGACCAGCCTGCCTTCGGAACATTACTGTTCAATAATTCAGAAAATAAATAAGTTAACCTATCCGTATCATGATCCTGAACAAAGTCCACCACTTTTTTACATTATTTCTTGCATTGTCTTTATCCTGTATAGGATGGAATACTTTTTCCCAGACTAAGCCACCCTACAAAGTAACTTCACCTGATCAATTGACAGCAGTTACCGTCAATACAGCTACAAATGGTGATTTGAAATACATGCTCAGTTATAACGGGCAGGCCATCACTGGCTGGTCTGAACTAGGACTGGAACTCAATAAGGTTACAATCGGTCGGCAAGCCCTGATTACAAGTGCTACTCAACAAAAACATACAGAAAAATTCGAATGGACTTTAGGAGAAAATGAATTTGTGGAAAATAATTACAATGAGTTAAATCTGAGCTGTACTTCCGGAACTATTAAATATAACCTTTTGGTCAGGGTATTTAACGGTGCTATCGCATTCAGGTATATTTTGCCCGCGCAGCGGGATATCAGTGATTTTGTGGTTAAACGCGAGCTTACCGCCTTTAACTTTAACCAGCCTTACAAAATCTATCAGTATCATCATGAATCTATATTTACACCTACTGACATTGATTCTTTGGCTACCAGCTGCGATTTTCCGGCTACGCTAACAAATGGTAAATTTTACATGAGCATTGGTGAAGCGGCTAACCTTAATTATACCAAGGCAGAAATTGCCAAAGGAGAAAGTTCCAATTCACTCAAAATCGTTTTTCCCCGGGATATGGAACTGAAGTTCTCTGGTGCTTTTGAAACACCATGGCGAACGGTAAGTTTTTCCAATACCGCTATAGGCTTACACCAATACAGTGATCTTTATTTAAAATTAAACCCGGCTTCAGCAGTAAAGGTACCTGAAAGTATTGTGCCAGGAAAACTGATCAGGGCACAATTGAACACACAGAGTGGATTAGATTGCATAGATTTTGCCAGGAAAATGAATTTCAAGCATATTATGTTTGACGCGGGCTGGTATGGCCCCGAGCGGGCAAGCTCATCCGATCCCCGCGTGGCTATTCCGGAAATAGACTTGCAAAAAGTAATTCAATATGGAAAAGAAAATGGTATTGGGGTTATTTTGTATGTAAACTATATTGGTCTGCAAAATTACCTGGATCAAATTTTACCCTTATATAAAAACTGGGGCGTAGCGGGTATAAAGTTTGGATTTATAGATGGTTTCAGTCAAAAGGGACTCACCTGGTTAAGTTCAGCAATCAGAAAGGTAAATGATCAGGGACTAATGCTAAATATCCATGATAACTATAAACCAACCGGACTGAGCAGAACATTTCCGGCATTGTTAACACAGGAAGGTATAAGAGGGGATGAAAATAGCCCTGATGCTTTCCATACCACAGTTTTGCCTTATACCCGGTTTTTGGCAGGCGCCGCTGATTTTACCTTCTGCTTTCCTAATCCTAAAAATAGTTTTAGTAAAAACATCAAAGTCAGCAAGGCCCAGCAGCTTGCGCTTACTGTTGTTTACTTTAGTCCCCTGCAAGCTATATTCTGGTATGGAAAACCTACAGATTATACCAATTGGGATGAAATAGAATTTTTCAGGGAAGTACCTACAACTTGGGATGAATCAAAATATCTGAAAGGTGAAATAGGCGAAAGTATCAGCGTTGCCCGTCGCAAAGGTACAACATGGTTTGTGGGTAATGCGGCCGGTTTTCAGGATTGGAAAGGTGATATCATCCTTGATTTCCTTAGTGCAGGGAAAAAATATACAGCCACCATCTATGAGGATTCGCCGGATGGTAGCATTTCAAAGCGAACAGTTCCCGTAAAAAAAGCAGACCGCTTTTCATTTGAAGTAAAAGCAAAAGGTGGCCTGGCCATGATAATTGTACAGCAATAAAAGATTAAATTGATGAGGATATACAGAATTAAATTGATATACTGTTTGCTGATTTGGGCTGTTCCCACACTGCTGTACGCCCAGTCGCACTATCCTGGCCAGCATAAAGGCAAGTTTGCCATTGAAGATAAATTAAAACCTGCTGTATACAGTTTTGATCTGGATGCTGTCAGATTGCTGGACGGCCGTTTTAAGCAAAACATGGAGCGCGAGCAAAAATGGCTGGCAGGCATAGCTGCTAAACGCCTGTTACATAGTTTTAGAACCAATGCAGGGATATATGATGCCAATGAAGGTGGTTATTTTGAAATTAAAAAGCTTGCAGGCTGGGAATCGCTTGACTGCGAATTGCGCGGGCATTCTACCGGGCATATTTTATCGGGCCTGGCTTTAATGTATGCCTCAACCGGGGATGAGCAATACAAGGTTAAAGCGGATAGTCTGGTAACCGGACTGGCAGAAGTACAGCAGGTATTGAATCAGAACGGTTATCTGAGTGCTTTTCCTCAGGAGCTGATCAATAGAAATATGGAAGGCAAAAGGGTTTGGGCGCCCTGGTATACCCTGCATAAAATTTACAGTGGATTAATTGACCAGTATCTGTATTGCAACAACAAACTGGCTCTTGAAATTGTAAAAAAAATGGCCGCCTGGGCCTATCAAAAATTGCAGGTAGTTGGTCCGCAACAACGCAGCCTTATGCTACGCAACGAGTTTGGAGGGATCAATGAATCATTTTATAACCTTTACGCGATTACAGGTAATCCTGAGGCTAAATGGCTGGCAGAATTCTTTTATCACAATGAAATGCTGGATCCGCTAAAGGAGGGCAAAGATATTCTGGAGAAGAAACATGCCAATACTTATATTCCTAAATTGATAGGGCTCAGCCGCGATTATGAAATAGAAGGTAAGGGTGATGGAGATAAAACAGCTGGTTTCTTTTGGCAAACAGTTAACGATCATCATTCATTTGCTACGGGAAGTAATAGTGATAAAGAAAAATTCTTTAAACCGAATAACCAGTCGGCCCATTTAACCGGGTATACCGGCGAAAGCTGTAACGTATACAATATGCTTAAGTTAAGCCGACATTTGTTTACGCATACAGCTGATATCAAATATGCAGACTATTATGAAAAAGCATTATACAATCACATTTTAGGTCAGCAAGACCCGGAATCAGGCATGATCTCTTACTTTCTGCCTATGCTTCCCGGGGCACACAAAGTTTACAGCACGCTCGATAGTTCATTCTGGTGTTGTGTAGGCAGTGGTTTCGAAAACCAGGCTAAATATGGGGAAGCTATTTATTATCATACAGAAAATGACATATATGTAAACCTGTTTATTGCCTCAGAACTGGATTGGAAAGAAAAGGGTTTTAAGTTGAAACTGGAAAGCAATTTCCCTGAAACGGGAACAATAAAGTTTAGTATTCTTCAAAGTCCGGCCACACCTGTAGGTTTACAGCTCAGGTATCCCTCATGGGCAACCCATGGTGTAGTTTTGAAATTGAACGGTAAAATAGTGCCAGTAAAACAAAAACCGGGCAGTTATATACTCATCAGTAGAAAATGGAAAGCCGGCGATCGGGTAGAAGTAAATTATCCAATGGCTTTACAGGCGGTACCTACCAATGATGATCCTGACGTAGCTGCAATAGCTTACGGGCCTATTGTTTTGGCGGGAGAGATGGGCAGATCTGATATGAAAGCCCCCGCACCTTTCTCGAATCCTGAATTATACAATGACTATTATACCTATGACTATAGGGTGCCATCAGGAATCGTTACTTCACTTACATTAAAGAAACACAATTTAAGTGAAGCGATACAACCGGTAATGGGAAAGCCACTTACATTTAAAACATTAAAGGAGGGAGTGGTATTACGTCCGCTTTATGACATCCACAGGGAAAGGTATGTGGTATACTGGAACTTAAAATAACTGCTATTTTTAAAAGTAATAAAGGAAATGTGAGTATATAATCGGCTTTTTACTGTCATTAAGGTAAAACACATTTAACTGATCATGACCATTTTCCGAAGCCTGTTTTTAACTGCAATTCTTTTATTTATTTTTTGTATTGGGAATGCCCAGGTAAATACTTCAAAAGCAATAGCTTATTGTGCAGTTCAAGCTGATAAAACCCTTAAATCAATTCCTGTAAATGGGATCAATATTCCCCGTAACATTGCTCAGGGCAAAAAGAAATGGAATTACATCGGTTATAAAGATTGGTGCAGTGGTTTCTGGCCTGGAATATTGTGGTATGCCTACGAAGGTACTCAAGAACAAAAGTTTAAAACAGCGGCCGACAAATTTTCGCGTGAACTTACACCACTTTCTATGATGAAAGCGTTTGACCACGACCTTGGCTTTCAAATCTTCAACAGCTTTGGCAATGGTTACCGTTTAACAAAGAACCCTGGATATAAGAAGATCATACTCGCTGCTGCAGATACTTTGGCCACCTTATTCAATCCTAAGGTAGGCACGATCTTATCCTGGCCACGACCGGTACCCAATATGGAATGGCCCCAACACAATACCATTATTGACAATATGATTAACCTGGAAATGTTGTTCTGGGCTTCAAAAAATGGTGGCAGTAAAAGGCTTTACGACATAGCGGTCTCACATGCCAAAACTACCATGAAAAACCATTTTAGGCCAGATTATACCTCCTATCATGCGGTGGTTTACGATAAGCAAACAGGGAAAAAAATAAAAGCGGTAACCCATCAGGGATATGCTGATAATTCCATGTGGGCCAGGGGACAGTCATGGGCAATATATGGTTATACCGTATGCTATAGGGAAACTAAAGACCCTGTATTTTTGGATTTTGCAGAGAAGGTGACAGATGTATATTTAAAAGATCTGCCGGCTGATCTGGTTCCTTATTGGGACTTTAATGATCCCGCCATTCCGAATGCACCCCGTGATGCTTCAGCTGCCGGTGTTGTTGCTTCTGCACTGTTGGAACTTTCAACATTAAGCAGGAACAAGACTAAAGCAAAAACATATCGGAAAAAAGCTGAACAGATGTTGACCTCTTTATCCTCTGCGCAATACCAAAGCCGGGAAAAGAACAGTGCCTTTCTTTTGCACTCAACGGGGCATAAACCCAATGGCTCGGAAATAGATGCCTCAATTATATATGCCGATTATTATTACATCGAGGCGTTATTGCGACTTAAAAAGCTTCAGAATGGAGTAAGCATTTATTCAACATCCCTTTCAACAAATTAATCCGAAAACATGACCCGATTATTCAAAAGCCTTTTTCTTGTTTTAATAAGCTGTAACCTTTCATTTGCGCAGGGTATAATAAAAGGAACAGAAAGCATATTGCTTTCTCCGGACAAAAATACAGCGCTTAAATTTTATCAGAAAAGTGATCCTGCTGGTAAAAGAACCCTTTATTACCAGGTAAGCTATAAAAATAAGGTTGTCATCTCCGAATCAGTAATGGAACTTCAGCTGGACAACCATTTATCTGAAAGTGCAATGGCTCTTCCTGTAGATAAACACCAGCGATGGTTCGAGAACCTGCAGGTTAAAAAAATCATGACTTCTACTAAAGATGCCTCCTGGAAGCCAGTGTACGGGGAAAAAGAGACTATTCGTGACCATTTTAACGCGGCAACAATTGAAACCGTTAAAGATGACAATCCAATTTACTTAATGAATATTGAGCTTAGGGCTTATAATGATGGTATAGCTTTTCGTTTCTTTTTTCCTGAAAATGAAAAAGGGACTTATTATCGTATAATTGCTGAAAATACCGAATTCAGTTTGCCGGAAGGAACAAAGGCCTGGGTGGCCAAATGGGCTCAGGCACCTTATGAAAAACTGCCTTTAAGCAATTGGGAGCGCGAAGCCGAACGGCCTTTAACGTTGGAATTGCCCAACGGTCTGCATGCCGTTTTGGCCGAAGCACAAATGGTAGATTATGCACGTACCAAGTTCAAACTGAGTAAAACAAAGCCTAATACCATACAAACCGCGATGTTCACACCCGCTGATCTCATCTCCCCTTTTGCTACTCCATGGCGGGTAATTATGGTGGCCGAAAGCCCTGCACAGCTTGCTGAAAACAATCACCTGATCCTGAACCTGAATGAACCCTCAAAAATAAAAGATGAAAGCTGGATCAAGCCTGGAAAGATCATCAGGGTAATGTCGCAGACCACCAAAGATGCTTTGGAAAACATTGATTTTGCTGTTGCACGCAACCTGCAATATATCCTGTTCGACTGGAAATGGTATGGTCCTGCTTTTAGCTTCAGTGCTGATGCTTCAAAAGTGGCCATTAAAGATTTTGACCTTCCTGCCATTATAAAATACGGAAAAGAAAAAGGGGTTGGTGTATGGCTGTATGTGAACCAGCAAGCCTTATTGATGCAAAGTGACAGTTTGTTTTCCATTTATAAAAAATGGGGGGTGGCAGGTGTGAAATTTGGTTTTGTGCAGTCTGGTTCTCATCGCTGGACTACCTGGCTGGAAAAAGCCATACAACAGGCGGCGGCCAATCAGATTATGGTAAATGTTCACGACGACTGGCGACCGACAGGTGAGCAACGTACCTGGCCAAACCTGATGACTTCAGAAGGGATCAGAGGCAACGAAGAAATGCCTGATGCCACTAACAATACCGTTATGCCTTTTACCCGTTACCTTGCAGGTGCTGCAGATTACACCATTTGTTACTTTGATAAACGCATTAAAACTACCCATGGCCATCAGCTGGCATTGGCGGCTATTTATTTTAGTCCGATACAAACCCTTTACTGGTATGATAAGCCCTCTTTTTACCAGAATGAACCCGAACTGGAATTCTGGGATAAAATACCGGCCAGCTGGGACGAAACAAAGATATTGCAGGGAACTACCGGCGAATTTGTAAGCGTTGCCAGGAGAAACGGGAACCAATGGTTCCTGGGTACAATTACCAATACAGCAGCTAGAACTATAAAATTAAAATTTGATTTTTTACCGAAAGGAAAAACTTATCTTGCTAAGATTTACAGTGATAACGATAAAATGAATACGGCTACTAAAGTGGGAATTGAAACCAGACAAGTAAACGCAGGCACCGTGCTGGAAATTAAATTAAAGGCTTCAGGCGGGCAATCCATCTGGCTGCAGCCAAGTAACAGATCAACCAAATAAACCTGATAAAATAAAATGAGCGAATCAACAACCAAAGCTGCCTTTACCGACAAGAAATTTATAATCACCCTTGTCTTTGTCACCTCCCTTTTTATGTTCTGGGGCATTGCCATTACAATGGCCGACGTACTGAACAAACATTTTCAGCAAACCATGAGCCTTTCCAAATCACAATCGGCCTTTGTGCAGTTTGCAGTTTTTGGTGCTTATGCAGTAATGGGTATACCAGCCGGTTTATTTATGAAGCGTTTTGGTTATAAAAAAGGAGTACTTTTAGGACTATCGCTTTTTGCCACCGGAGCCTTTCTCTTTATTCCGGCAGCCAATATTTCTTCCTTTGCCTTTTTCGGTGTCGCATTGTTTATTGTAGGATGTGGACTATCAACCCTTGAAACCGTTGCACATCCATTTGTGGCTTCGCTGGGTGACCAGCGTACGAGCGATCAGCGCATTAATTTTGCCCAGTCCTTTAATGCAGTTGGTGCAATGCTGGGCCCGGCAATAGGAAGTTACTTTTTGTTTGGCAAGCATGTGCAGGGTAGTACAGATCTTACTTCTGTTAAGGTACTTTATGCTGTAATTGGCCTGGTAATTTTGCTGGTTGCTGTCTCTTTTTCGTTTGTAAAAGTGCCAGCTACAACAGATCCCCATGCCGTTGCAGCAGACGCTGATGCGGTAAATATCGATGTGGCCCCGGATAAAAAACTGTTTGATCATAAACATTTCGTCTGGGCGGTTGCCGCTCAGTTCTTCAACGTAGCTGCGCAGGCCGGAACATGGGCTTTTTTCATCAATTACGGACATGAAAAAATGGGCTTTACGGATAAGGAAGCCGGGAACTACATGGTGTTGTTTATGGGGATGATGCTTGCCGGTCGTTTTATCGGTACCTTTTTGATGCGGATAATTGCACCAAACAAATTGCTGGCTTCATTTGCATTGGGTAATATCCTGATGTGTATCATCGTAGCACAAAGCCTGGGCTGGCCATCTTTCATTGCTTTACTGATGATTAATTTCTTTTTCAGTATCATGTTCCCAACGATATTCAGCCTTGGGCTTAAAAATCTGGGCGCCCGTACACAACAAGCCGCCTCGTTCTTATCAATGGGTGTGGTTGGGGGAGCATTTTTTCCTTTTATCATGGGAGCACTTGCAGATAGTGCAGGAATTGCGTATGCTTATTATGCCCCGATCATCTGTTACATAGTGATTTTCCTTTTTGGCTATAAATTCTATAAAGTAAAACACTAATTATACAATGAAATATCCGGGTTGCTTAATGCCCTGGCTGGACATTGTGGCAGCTGTTTAATCTGCCTTGGTTCACTTGTAAAATTTAAATCAAACATATACTGCCTATATCCGTTGTACAATAGGTTGTTGGACTAATAGGCTACTATGCAAAGGGATATAAATAATGCGCTTCAGGAAATAACAGATTTAAAGAACGAAGCGAAAAGCTCAAAAAATAAACTGCGTTCATTTTTTGAGAGTTCAAGCGTGATCCATTTGCTGATAGATACGGACCTACGGGTGATTGATTATAACAGGGCAGCCGTAAATTTTATAAAGAAGCATTGTAAAATCAATATAAAGGTTGGGACAAAAGCATCCAGGTTAATACATAAAGATCAGGTAGCCAGTTTTATGGAAAACTATGTCAAGGCGCTTGATGGCGTACCCGTACGTATGGAACAGGAGTTTAAATATGGGGGTGAAAGGATTTTATGGTTCCTGAATTATGAACCTGCATGGGATTGTGACGGAAATATTTTAGGCATGTCGTACAATGCCGTTGACATTACCGAGAAAGTAGCCAACGAAAATAAGATTGTTGCCCAGTATTATTCATTGGAGAGTATAGCTTATATCCATTCACATCATTTTCGGGCCCCTGTTACAAACATTATGGGGCTGATGAATATCTTTAAAATTAATGGCTACAAAACTACAAAACAGGAGCTGTTAATGATGCAAAGGGCTGTAAATGAGTTGGAAGTCCAGATGACCAGGATTGAAAACCATCTGGTGTAATTCTCCACATTTATAATAATTTTCATCATTAAGAGTATATAATCAGTTTTTTACTGTCATTCCAGTACACTATTTCCTGTTTAAATAATATGACGAAGATATTTGATACCTTGTTTCTTTGTTTAACCTTTTTAAGCCCCGTACTCCCTGTTTTTTCACAAGGGATCAGCAAGGTTTGGGTAGCAGATCAAGGCAACGGCACCTATAAAAATCCGATACTTTATGCTGATTATTCAGATCCCGATGCCATTAGGGTAGGTGACGATTATTATATGACCGCCTCCAGCTTTAACTGTATTCCGGGCTTGCCTATTTTGCATTCCAAAGACCTGGTAAACTGGAGGTTAATTAACCATGCCTTAAAAAAACAAGAACCGGAAACACTATACAACGTCCCGCAACACGGTAAAGGTGTTTGGGCACCCAGCATTATTTTCCATAATGGAGCATACCGCATCTATTATCCTGATCCGGATTTTGGTATTTTTATGGTAAAAGCCAAAGATCCTGCAGGGGAATGGAGCAAGCCTGAGCTGGTAATGGCCGGAAAAGGGTTGATAGACCCCAGTGCTTTCTGGGATGACGATGGCAAAGCATACCTGGCAATTGCCTGGGCAGGCAGCAGGGCAGGGGTAAATAGCTTGTTAACCATTTATCCAATGAACAGCGAAGGTACTCAGGTTACCGGAAAAGGCAGGCACGTGTTTGATGGCCATGAAAGGCACCATACAGTAGAGGGCCCCAAGTTTTATAAACGCAACGGTTATTATTACCTGTTTGCTCCGGCCGGCGGTGTAGCTACGGGCTGGCAACTGGTTTTGCGGTCGAAAAATATTTACGGACCATACGAGGAAAAGGTTGTTATGGACCAGGGAAAAACGACCATAAACGGGCCACACCAGGGGGCATTGCTGCGCACGCAGAAAGGAGAAGACTGGTTCCTGCACTTTCAGGACAAGTTTGCTTACGGGCGTATTTTACATTTGCAGCCTGTAAAATGGGTAAAGAACTGGCCGGTAATCGGATCGGACCCGGACGGCGATGGTAAAGGTGAGCCTGTACTTTCGTTTAAAAAGCCGGATGTAGGTAAGGTTTATCCTTTAGTTACCCCGGCAGAGAGCGATGAGTTTGATGATGATGAACCTGGGTTGCAATGGCAGTGGCATGCCAATGAAAAGATACAGTGGAGTGCTCAACTCAGAAATTCGGGTTACTTGCGCCTGTTCGCCTATCCCGGTCCAAAGGATGCCTTAAACTTATGGCCTGCACCAAATTTGCTGCTGCAAAAACTGCCTGCACCTGATTTTACCGCCACCACAAAAGTTAAGTTTAGTACCGAATGGGATGTATGGCAAGGTAAAAAAGCCGGATTGCTGGTTATGGGAAATGATTATGCTTACTTATCCATATCAAAAAATGAAAAAGGATATAAAGTAAGCCAGGTACTTTGTAAAGAAGCTTTGAATGGCGCTTCGGAAAGCCAGATCGAGGAAAAGGCGATAGCCGGAGCTGAAGTTTATTTAAGGGTAAAGCTATCCGCTCCGGACGCGCTTTGTACATTCAGTTATAGTGAAGATGGTACCAATTTTAAACCTATAGGAATTTCTTTTAAAGCCCAGCCAGATAAATGGATCGGTGCTAAAATAGGCTTGTTTTGTATAAGTGAACCTGATGTGCGCACCGGTGGCTATGCAGATTTCGATTGGTTCAGAATAGATAAATAGTGATCATTCAATCAACCAAACACTGTTGCTGATATTTTTGCCATTACTCGCCCTAAAAGCAATATATAAATGTATTTCTCGTCCCAGATAATTTGCCGGCAGTTCTATTTCATCCTGCCCGGTAATCCTTGTTGCACCGCTTAGTACGTAGATTGCCTTATGTAATTCCGGGCAATATACAAGGAGCATTGTCCGGTCGTTTTTAATGCCCCAGTTCATTTCGGGGCTTACCTCCCAGGTAATGCTTAGGGTATGGCTGCTTAAGCGTGCTTGCGGATTGATTGCAGGCTCCAATGAGCCCTGGCTCAGCAAGACCTTGCTGTAATCGATGCTGATGTTTGGATAATCACCTTGCAGGGCATTCTTGTAAATGTAGGCTGTGGCTTCATTGTGCGGATGCCGGTCTGTGCCAGCTACGGACATTTCAAAACCAACGTTAATGAAAGGTAGTAAGGGCTTTAAAAAATCAGCCGTTACTTTCATTTTTTGCCGGGCAGTCAGCTGTTTTAAGCTGGGTGGTTTATTGGTTTTACCAATTCTTCTGATCACGTTTTTTCCTTTCAGCTGATAGCTGACCAGGTTTCCTATGCGGCCTTTGAATATTCCAAAGATGCCATCTTCAAATTTCCCCATGTTCTGTTTAATATGAGGTGCAGTTTCAATGGTTTTTAAGTGGGTATTGTGAAGGGGTTGGATGGGGGAGGAACCATAGGAAACCCCTTACAACACCAAGCCAACAGGCTTGCAATACCTATATAAATATAAGGAGAAATAGGCGAAAATCTGTTTTTATTTTTTTTGTTTCAATAGGGTGTTATTCAAACTGTCGATCATTTTAGATTGACACTCAGAAAATGAGAATATTCTTTCTTTCTTTAATTACTTTATACAATCTATGAAATAAAGAAATATCCGAATCATTGATTAGGGTATTGAACGGCTCTTTAAAAGGATGTTTTTTCCATTCAAAATAGGCATTATATGCTAATTCATCTTCATTAAGCTTTTTTAAATACGAAGCCAAAGCGGCTGGATTTGCGAAATCATTTACATTAATATAGCAATGTTCCCCAGGGGATAAGTCCTCAATATTATCTGCACCCATATAAACAGGAACAGTTCCAGCTTCAAACGCATCATAAAACTTCTCTGTTACATAGTCTGTTCCACAAGCATTTTCAAATGCCAAAAAAAACTTATATTTGGCTATTGTTTCTATTTTAGATTTACGTCCCGTATCTGAGCTTAACTTTTTATTTCTGAGCATTTTCCCGTAGGAATCCACTTTGATATGCTTAAT
The DNA here is from genome assembly GCF_014200825.1 of Pedobacter sp. AK017. Classification (NCBI taxonomy): domain Bacteria; kingdom Pseudomonadati; phylum Bacteroidota; class Sphingobacteriia; order Sphingobacteriales; family Sphingobacteriaceae; genus Pedobacter; species Pedobacter sp. AK017. The sequence goes on along the minus strand of NZ_JACHCW010000020.1, from coordinate 4,357 downwards.
TAGCTCTCTGATATACCCCAGGCGGCCACTTTTGTTCATTGAGCTTGATATAAACATACTTACAAGCATGTCGGATGATTTAGTAGAAACAGGCCCACGAAAAGTTTGGCGAAATTTAGGATCAAGATAGCTATGATTAACATCTGAATCCAAATGATATGTCATTCTTATATCGAATTGCGACATCGCATTCTTGTCAAGCATCTCTGGATAATTCTGATCACACTCCTGGCACCATAAAATCCACATTTGACCAGGCCGTTTATTTATATGAGAAATATCCCCCATATCCGGGAGATGGAACACAACAGCATCAGCCTTACTGATCCGGCCTCTATCAGCACTAATCTCACAAGATGTTCCCTCCAATATTTCATATGGATAGTAAAATGAAAGCGGAGCTCCAAACCCCGTGTTATAAAAAACTATCAAACACCCTGAATTCTCATTATCAATACATTTCGTCATTGTATTTAAGTTAGATTTTACGCTATAACATTTGGTTGTCTTAAAAGAATCATTATACTAATCTATATAATAGAATTATTTTTTTCTATAATACTATATCCAGCAGAAACATTAAATGGGTTCTAATCTGCATAATATGAATAATACTGATGACGGCTTTGCTATAGCCATTAGCAAGTATATAATTCAAATTATCATTCACCACAAAAAATGCACTGTTCACCACGAAATTTCAATCATTAGCGTAAAATAATTGGAATCAGCATTTTTCTTGTATATTTTTATTTACTTAGTTTTTAGTTTTAATTAAGAACAGAACGTTTCAAATAAATCACAAGGTTTATGTGATTTATTATCAGCGAAGCTTTGCGCTGACACGATAATACTCTAAAATAGGACATTGACGATACTATAAAAACATATTGTTCTTAACAACGCATCTCACATGAACGCAAAGCTAAATGAGAAAAAATGGCATGTAATTTATACAATGCCACAGTCAGAACGCAAAGTAAAGGCAGCTATTGACGCCATAGGAATAGAAACATTTTTACCTCTACAATCAATTATTAAACAATGGAGTGATAGAAAGAAAAAAATGCAGGTGCCACTTTTTCCAAGTTATATCTTTGTAAAGGCAGAAGCGAATATGCTTGGAATGCTGCTTTCAATAAAGGGTGTAGTAAGGTTCGTTTCTATTCAAAAAAAAACCGTGGTTATCAGAGAAAAAGAAGTCCTAGCATTTAAACAAATACTAACACGCTGTGAAGGGATTTCAACCGAAGATTTCTTTACTCAGGGAATGAAAGTGCTAATTAGCGTGGGGCAATTCTCAGGCTTGGAAGGCATTATTTTACAAAAAAACGGAAAGAAAAGATTGTTGATTAAAATAAATGTATTAAACAGAGCTTTTTCAGTTAATATAACCAATCAAATGGTGGTAGCGACCACTTAATATCTGTACATTATTATGATTATGTGTTTTCAATACCGCAGATTATTTTTTTAATTTCAGGATACTTGATTTCAATTTTACAGTTGATTACAATTTGATAAAAAGAATTTGAATTACATTATTAAACATATATACTCCAACTTGAAAAAGCTATTTATAATAGCGATTCTTTTTATTTTTAATAACAATGCATTTGCTCAATATACAATTAGCGGTAAAATAAAAGATTCCGTAACAAATAATCCCATAGAGCTGGTAACGGTAATTTTAAAACATGAACTTCTCACTGTACAGACGACTGTAAGTGATAGCCTTGGCAATTTTAAGCTAATTAACATAGACCCTAAAACTTATAATATTGGTTTCTCGTTGACTGGTTATAAACTAAGAATTCAAAACCTTAAAGTAAATAGTGACACCTTGATTAATGTAAATTTGACATCGCAAAACATTGAGTTGCGAAATGTTACAATTACCAGTTCCAGACCTCTAATAGAAAGGAAGATAGATAGACTGGTTTATAATGTAACGGATAATCCGGCATTAATGGGTGCAGCTGCTACAGACATTTTAAGAAGTACTCCTTTGGTTAGTATTGATAATGATGAAATAAATATCATAGGTAAAAGTGGAGCAAGGGTAATGGTTAATGGAAGACTTGTAAATCTAAGCGGACAGGATTTGTACAATTATTTAAAAACTATTCCGATAAATACAATTTCAAAGATTGAAGTGATCACAAGCCCACCTGCAAAGTATGATGCCGAAGGAAATTCTGGCCTTCTGAATATCGTTACAAGCAAGCAAAAATCGAAAACCATGTATGGGAATATTGGATCTGTTTATCAACAAAACTATTATGGGAGCAGTGAAATCAACGGAAGCATAAACGGCAGTTTTAAGTTAATAGACTTTAACGCTGGCTTGAGTTATAGAAAAGGGAAATCAAGACCATCTGAAAACTCGATTATCCAATATACAAATCAGGACTGGTATCAAACAAATATTCGAAACCAAGATATAAACAGGTTAAATTTCAATTCAGCGATAAGTTTTAAAATCAATAAAGCAAATGTGCTTTCATTAAACTATACCGGATCTTTTATGGATCGACTGGAAAATGCAAAAGCCAGAACGGATATATATAATAAAGCAAGTGTGCAAGATTCATTCCTGCTTTCGACAAATATAATTGATCAGCAAACCGATATCCATGATTTCAATATTTATTACAGATCGGATCTTAAAGAAGGAAAGGCTTTAGAAATAGCGGCCAACTATTTATTATATGATCAGGCCAAGGACCAGGAACTTCGCGGGGTCAACTATTTCTCAGATTTTACTACAACAGGTGAAACTGTAAATGATAGAAGTACCTCACCTCAGAATATTCATGTGTTTACAGCCACTGCTGATTACGAGCAGACATTTAAAAAAATAAAATTTAATTTTGGGTGGAAAAGCTCTTTTATAGACATTGACAATAACTTTAGTTATTACAGAAGCATTGGCAGCGAATTTATAATCGATAATACCAGAAGTAATCAATTTTTATATGCTGAGAATACCCAGGCCGCATATACTTCCTCAACGTTTTCTATTAAAAGAATTGAGTTTAAGCTAGGGCTACGCGCTGAGAACACTCATCTGGAAGGTAATTCTGTGCAATATAATCAAGTCAATAAAACAACATATTTTAAAGTTTTCCCCAGCCTCTATATTCAGCACGCTTTGAAAAATTCAAATATAATCAGTTTTAGTTACGGAAAAAGAATCAGCCGACCGGGATTTTCGGAGTATAATCCTTTTAGATATTATTTCAATGCCTACCAATATGCAGAAGGAAATCCGTCATTGCAGCCTTCATTTAGTAACAATTTTGAATTGGCCTATACGATGCATCAAAAATATATCCTGACACTATTTTATCAAGGGGTTAATAACTCTTTCTTACAAACCCCTTTCATTGATCCTTTAACAGGGTTAGTTAATTATACACGAAGAAATGTTGGAAAAGAAGGAACGGCAGGAGTGTACGCAATTTTACCAATAAAAATTACTGAATGGTGGAACGCTAACAACGTTTTAACTGGTTTTATCAGATACGAAAACTCAATTGGACCAGGAGGAAATAATCTACGAAACAATATCGTCAGTGCCACATTCCAAAGCAATAACTTACTATATTTGAATGGTAAAAAGACTTTTATAGGGTCTTTCGATTTAAAGTATAAAGCACCTACCAGAACCTACATTTTTAACGCTTCTACAGTTTACACAATTGACCTTGGAATAAAGAGAATGTTTTTGGATAAGCATCTACATGTAGGGATTAATGCGTCGGATATATTTTACACGGGAAATCCAACCTACAATTCTATACCTAATACAATATCGCCGATCTATTCTGTAATTAAAGCTGATAATAGGAGCTTCAGAATCTCTTGTACTTATGAGCTTGGTTTAAGTAAAAAAGCTAAAAGAAGGGATTCTAATGCAGATGAATTAGACCGTTTGAATTAATTCCCTTCTTCTATAATTAATACAATCCTTAATTGCAACCAAACGGATGGTTTACGCCAGTAAATACCAGCATAATTCAAAACATTAAAATACAGCCTGTACATCTTTCGCAGATGAATAAACGCTTTTCTAGATTATTAATTGGAACTAGTATTCACAAGATGCGCATAGTGAAGATTATCATGAATTAATTTTTTAGAGAAAGACCGAGAACAATTGATGTCTTTAAACTAGGGTTTTTTAATCACTTAATTTATTCTCTAAAATAAAAAATGAAAAATTGAAAGAACTGTGTAAAAAAATTCAGTTAGATCCAGCGGTTATAAAAGTTGTTGGGTTCGTGTAGCAGGTGGGCTGTTGGGGTAATTTTGGTTTTTGCTCCATTTATCGGCTGGGTTTGGCTGTTTATAG
>NZ_JACHCW010000019.1:0-102554 GCF_014200825.1 Pedobacter sp. AK017 | reverse complement strand
CACATACAAATGTTAGCCGACTTTTTTAATTGAACCAAATTCACTGGTGTTTTTTAATTGCTAAAAATTGAAGATTCAAAGTTGCTACTTACAACGCTCAACAATAAAAACAAATAGATGAAACTTTCGGCTATATTTTGCGTTATATCCCTAGTTAAAAAAACCAATAGAAATTATGGAAAAGTTATATACAGCCTCGGTTACGGCCAAAGGCGGCCGGAATGGTCATATTAAATCCAGCGACGGAACAATAGAATTTGATGTAAGAAAACCCAGAGAAATGGGTGGCCAGGGCGGCGCCACAAATCCTGAACAATTATTTGCAGCTGCCTGGGGGCCTTGCTATTTAGGTGCACTGGCAGCTGTGGCCGAGCATGATGGGATTGATGTGTCTGAAGCAACTGTTGAGGTTCATATATCCTTCAATCAGGATGGCAATTCCTTTGTATTGTCTGCCGATCTTGACGTTCATATTCCGGGTATTGCGCCCGATGAAGCACAAAAGCTGGCTGATAAGGCGCATCGGGTATGCCCTTATTCCAAAGCTACCAAAGGTAATATTGAAGCCCGTGTAACAGCTATTTAAATAGCTGTTACCACTTCATCTTTAAGTGTATTTGCAGGTCTGCCATTTTTAAATGCATCCCTTGTTTTTAATCCCAGCAGTTCAAACATAGCCATGTCATCAATAAAAGCCGGGTTCGGTGTGGTCAGTAATTTATCACCTGCAAAAATGGAGCTCGCACCCGCCATAAAGCAAAAAGCCTGTTCCAGTGTACTCATTTCATTTCTTCCTGCCGATAAACGGACAACTGAATTTGGCATTACAATCCTTGCCGTAGCAATCATTCTTACCATATCCCAGATTGGTACACGCGGCTGATCTGCCAAAGGCGTGCCTTTTACAGGTACCAAAGCATTCACAGGAACAGATTCCGGATGTACCTCCATATTGGCCAGGGTTTGTAACATCGCAACGCGATCTTCAGTAGTTTCCCCTAAACCGATAATGCCTCCGCTGCATACCGTTAATTTTGCTTTGCGTACATTCTTAATCGTATTTAAACGGTCGTCATAAGTACGTGTAGTAATGATACGCTTATAATCTTCCTCCGACGTGTCAATGTTGTGGTTGTAAGCATATAAACCTGCATCAGCAAGTCGCTGTGCCTGGTTTTCGGTAAGCATGCCAAGGGTACAGCAAACTTCCATATCCATTTCATTTACCGCTTTGACCATTTCAATGACCCTGTCAAAATCACGGTTATCACGTACTTCGCGCCAGGCTGCACCCATGCACAAGCGTGATGCCCCTCCCTCCTTCGCTTTAACCGCTGCGCTTACCACCTGCCCCAGCTGCATTAAAGGTTGAACTTCCAGGTCTGTATGGTAACGTGCGGCTTGCGGACAATAAGAGCAGTCTTCCGCACAGCCACCGGTTTTTATAGAGATCAGAGAGCTTACCTGTACTTCATTATAGGCTGCATTTTCACGGTGTATGGTTGCAGCTTCATAAACTAAATCTAAAAACGGCTTATGGTAAATCGCTGATATTTCTTCTTTGGTCCAGTTGTGTTTAGTAGGTTGCATATAGTATATAATAGCTTTAGTTAAAGTAAAAGTTTACTTGCCAGTCCCAGCAAGAGCAAAAATCCGAAAACGTCTGTAAATGTTGTAATAATTATTGAAGATGCAATGGCCGGGTCTATGCCTACACGTTTTAATACCAGCGGAATTCCCGCTCCTGTAATCCCTGCAATCAGTAAATTGCCGGTCATGGCCAAAAAAATAACCAGGCCAAGCATTGGATTGGTATCAAAAAACAAAGCAAACATAAATACGATGATACCCGTGCAGGCCCCGTTGATCAATCCAACCGTAAGCTCTTTCAGCACCGTTCTGTAAGCCTGGTTATCGGTCAGGTCATACAAAGAGATCCTTCTTATCGTTACCGCAAGGGCTTGTGTAGCCGTATTTCCGCCCATACCGGCAATAATGGTCATGTAAGCAGGCAATACCGGTATCAGTTTTATAGTGGGTTCAAAGTGGCGGATAACAGCCGAAGCCAGAAAAGCAGTACCCAGGTTCAGGATCAGCCAGGGTAAGCGAGATTTAACCGCTTCAACCCAGTTACCGCTCAGTTCCTCATCTTCCGATACCCCGGATATTTTTAAAATGTCTTCCGTATTTTCATCCTCCAGTACGTCAATCACATCATCAAATGTAACGCGTCCCAAAAGTTTCATGTCCTTGTCCAGTACCGGAATACTGGTAATGTTATATTGGGAAATCAACCTGGCTACCTCTTCCTGGTCCGTATCCGGATATACCCAGGCCACTTCCGATTTTACCAGTTCGGTTATTTTTACATTTCCCTTGGCTTTAATGATGTCCTTTAAGGAAACGATGCCCTGAAAAACATTGTCGTCATTTACCACAAAAATGGTATAGAATTCTTCAATCTCCTCACTTTGCCTGATGATTTCCTCAATGGCGTCCTTCTTGGTCAGGTTCAGGTTAATACGGATAAATTCCGTATTCATCAAACCACCAGCTGTTTCTTCGTGGTAGCTCAGTAAATTCCTGATGTTCGAGGCATCATCCTCACTCAGGTCGGCCAGAATTTCTTTCTGCTCATGTTCTTCCAGCTGTGAAATGATGTCTGTCGCATCGTCATAATCCAGCTCTTCAACAATTTCGGTACGCTTATCGGGATGGAGCTGCAGCAGCAGTTCTTCAGGATGCGATTCTTCATGCATCTCCGAGATCACCTCCGAAGCTGTTTCTACATCCAGTAAATTGATGATCCTCTGCTTGTCCTCCTTGTTCAGATTTTCAAATAAGATCGCAATTTCAGAAGCATGATATTCCCCCAGAATAGCTTTCAGCTGTTCATCGTCACCATTTAAGGCTACCTTAATCTTAGATACATCTGTCTTGTCTAGATCAAAAGATTGCATGAGGACATAAAGGTAAGCATAATCAGTTCTATTTAAACCATCCTTTACGCCAGAAATATAGGATTTGTAACAAAGCAATGGCCCCCATTACAATCACGGTATATAAATAGCCATGTTCCTGGTACAGCTCAGGCATGTTCTGTGGCATTACTTTCCCCGTAACAGGATCCTGTATGGCAAAGTTCATCCCATATATACCCGCAATAAAAGTTAAGGGGATAAATATGGATGAAATGATGGTCAGCACCTTCATGATCTCGTTCATCCTGTTGCTGATGATGGATAGATACATATCTATATTACTGGCCGAGATCTCTTTTAAAGATTCAACAATATCGATGATCTGTATACAATGGTCATAAGCATCCCTGATAAACATTTTGGTCTGATCGGTGATCAGCCTGCTGTCACTTCTCAGCATATCGTTCAGCTTGTCCCTTTCCGGCCATACCACCCGCCTTACATTGATCAGGTTGCGCTTAACCAGCTGGGTGTCAAACATAACTGTTTTGTCCGGTTTGTCAAAAAGCCGGTCTTCTATCAGGTCCAGCTCGTCCCCCCATGAGCCCAGAATCTCAAAATAGGTGTCAATAATAATGTCCATCAGGGCATACATCAGATAGCTGCTGCCCGCAATGCGGATATTGCCTTTTCCAGCGTTTAACCTTGTACGGATGGGTTCCAGACAATCTTCATAGCCTTCCTGGAAAGTAAAAAGGGCATTTTCCATTAAAATAAAAGAAACCTGTTCATTGTCCAGGTTCTTATTCTCATCAAAATGGAGCATCCTGCTTATGGCAAAATCGTACTTGCCATATTCTTCCAGCTTCGGGCGCTGATAAGTCCTGGTAATGTCTTCCAGCACAAGCTTGCTGATCCCGAAATCATTGTTCAAAGTATCAAACATCGCTGCCGAACCAAAGCCCTTAATTTCTATCCAGTAATTGAATTCCTGGTTGGCCAGTATCCTCGACAGGTTTTCAATATTGTCCAGCTCTTTAACAGCATAATAATGGTCGTTATAACTGTGAAACCTGATCAGCGGCTGTAAAGCATGTTCATCTATATATACAACACCCGGACTGGAGCCAGCTACCGGTAAGGAATAGCGTTTGCGCTTGCGTTTATGTTTAGCTGGTTTACCCATAATCAGATCAGAGATAGTTTTTGGATTGCGGACCCTGGTTAAACAACAGATCAACGATACTTAAGTTTGGCTTAAAGCCTTGCCGGTCGTCAAAAACCTGGAAATATGGTTTAAAATCACCGGCAGCAACCTCCTGTTTAAAATGAAGCTTGGTCCTGTAATCCTGCACCACATCAGTTTCCTTATGGTACTCATTTGTAAAGGCATATGCAGGCGTTATTTTCAATTGTTTAAACAGCCAGTCCAGCAGCTGAAGGTTAAAATCAAACAGAAATTCGAACTTTTGCTGATAAAAAACCGCAAACTCATCTTCATAATATTCAAAATAGGCCGAATTCCTGTAGCAGCTTTCAAAACTTTTCCAGTGTAAGCGCTGCCAGTTAAAATCATTACTGATTTTAACATCTTTCACTTTGGTATGTACCTTTGAACCTTTCACAACCGGGATAATCAGGTCCAGATTGCCATTTGGCGAATATATCCTTGCGCGGTTCCTGTACGTTTGTTTAGGGAAATGCTCTTCCCTTTCGATTGAAAAACAGTAATCAAACGCTTTTAAACCAGAGAAATAACCTACAGGCGGAAGATAAAAAAGCGGGAATATAGCTGAACTTTGCATCTGATATTTTATGTTTGCATTCTCAATTCGCCAAATTAATGATAAAAAAAAGCTTTTCTTATATAGGAATATTTTTTTTGAACTTTTTATCACTGCTGCCCCTCTCCCTCTTATATATTTTTGCGGACCTGGCTTATTATGTCGTATATTATATCATTCCTTACCGCAAAAATGTGGTGCGTGAAAACCTCCGTAATGCTTTTCCAGAAAAACCGGCAGCAGAACTGCTGGCCATAGAAAAGGAGTTTTACCGTCACCTGATGGAGCTTGTTGTAGAAGTGGTTAAAATGAGGTCTATTTCGAAGGCTGAAATTAAAAGACGGGTCAAGTTCAGCAACCTCGACCAGATCGGATCCGTTTTTCAATCCGGGCAAAGTGTGCTGGCCTGCACCGGCCATTATGGCAATTGGGAACTCGGAATGATGGCATTGGGTATCGCACTGCCGGGTTCCGGATACGTGATCTATAAACCGCTCAACAATAAAGTATACGACAAGTGGTTTTATAACATCCGTACCCGATTTGGCAATTCATTTGTGGTCATGCGGCAAACATTAAGGGCATTGGCCAGTACCAGGAATGAACAGACCATGTTCTGTTTTGCGGGCGACCAAACCCCTGTAAAAGACGAAGCACATTACTGGATCAACTTCCTGAACCAGCCGACAGCAGTTCTTTTGGGGATCGAAAAAATAGCCCTGCAAACCAACAGACCCATATTTTATTTTAAAACAAAGCGGATAAAAAGAGGATATTATGAGATCGATTGTGTCCCGCTTTGCCTCAATCCCCAGGCAACCAAAGGACATGAGCTTACCGATATGCAATTCAGCCTTTTAGAAAAGATCATTAAAGAAGAACCCGCCTACTGGCTTTGGAGCCACAGGCGATGGAAACATAAACCAGATAACGCAGGATAATGTCAGTACCAAGTGTAGCAGTAGTCATTTTAAACTGGAACGGAAAAGCCCTGCTTCAGCAGTTTTTACCAGGTATAGTTCAGTCGCAATACCCCAATCTTCAGTTAATCCTGGGCGATAATGCCTCTACCGACGATTCCGTAGCCTTTGTAAAGGCCAGTTACCCTCAGGTAAAAGTAATCGTTAACGCCCATAATTATGGCTTTGCAGAAGGCTATGATAAACTGCTGGAACAGATTGAAGCAGATTATTATGTATTGCTCAATTCTGATGTAGAGGTACCTGCCAACTGGATCCAGCCTGTTATTGATGCTATGGAAGCCGACGCCGGCATTGCTGCTGCCCAGCCTAAAATCAAATGGCAAAAGGATAAAACACAATTTGAATATGCTGGTGCGGCTGGCGGATACCTGGACCTGTATGGTTATCCTTTTTGCAGGGGGCGGTTATTTGATACGGTAGAAAGCGACACCGGCCAGTATAACAATCAGCAGGAAATTTTCTGGGCCAGTGGTGCAGCCTTATTCATTAAAAGCAAATGCTGGAGAGCAGCCGGAGGGTTTGATGCTGATTTTTTTGCACACATGGAAGAAATAGACCTTTGCTGGCGCTTAAAAAACCTGGGTTACAAAGTGATCTATTGCCCCGATGCCGAAGTTTATCACCTGGGCGGTGGTACCTTAAATTCAAATAGCCCTTATAAAACCTATCTGAACTTTAGAAATAACCTGGTTATCATGCAAAAAAACCTGCCCTTAAACGATGCATACTTCAGGATTTTCATCCGGATGTCTCTCGATTTTATAGCCTGGCTGCATTTTCTGCTGCAAGGCAAAACACAGTTTGCCTGGGCAATAAATAAAGCACATTACCATTTTCTGCTCAACCTCTCAAAAAATGGTGCCAAAAGGACAAACAGGCAAATCAGCTTTCAACAACATACCGGCCTATACCCCTATAGTATTATATGGGCTTATTTTATCAAAAAAATAAGGTTTTTTACGCAGTTGTAAACAACAATTGTTTAGGGTTTCAGCAAGCTTTCAATAGCCAGCCTGTAGCCGTCCATGCCAAAGCCTGTCAATACGCCCTTACAGTTTTTGCCGGTCAGCGATACATGCCTGAATTCTTCCCTGGCATAAATGTTAGAGATATGTACCTCTACCACAGGTGTTTTAATGGCTGCAATGGCATCAGCAATGGCAACAGAAGTATGGGTATAAGCACCCCCGTTAATCACAATACCATCATAGCTAAAACCCACCTCATGCAGTTTATTGATCAGTTCCCCCTCTACATTGCTCTGAAAATAGTCTATTTCAATAATGCTGTATATATTGCGCAGTTCAGCCAGGTATTCTTCAAAACCCTGGTTCCCATAAATACCAGGTTCCCTAAGCCCTAAAAGGTTTAAGTTTGGGCCATTAATAATTTGTATCTTCATCATTTCAAACTTAGCCTTAAAAATTAAGAGTATAAAATTTATTTTGTGATCAGTAATCCCTATCTCAGTTCCTTTAAAAACTACCTTAAACTGGAGCGTTCGCTCTCCGGTAATTCTATTGAGGCCTATCTGGGCGACCTGAATAAACTGTCCCAGTATTTTGAATCTGTTGACCAAACACCTCAGGTAAAGGAGATTACTGGTGATGACCTGAAGCACTTTGTCAGTTGGATAAATGAGCTGGGTATGCTGCCCAGTACGCAGGCGCGTGTGGTGTCGGGCTTAAAAGCTTTCTTTAGTTTTTTAATGCTCGAAGAAATCATTACCACCGATCCTTCTGCCCTGCTCGAAAGCCCAAGGCAGGTCAAACACCTGCCGGATACACTGTCCATTCAGGAAATCAACGGAATGATCGGGGCTATCGATGCCTCAAAGCCAGAGGGCATGCGCAACAAGGCCATTTTAGAAACCCTGTACGGATGCGGATTAAGGGTTTCAGAGCTCAGCAACCTCAAAATCTCCGATGTATTTGAGGAAAATGAATTTATCCGCATCTTCGGAAAGGGAAATAAAGAGCGCCTGGTACCCATCGGTCAGACGGCCTTAAAATACATCAACATATACCTCAGGGAAAGCAGGGTGCATGTCCCCATTAAAAAAGGACATGAAGATTATATTTTCCTTAACCGTAGCGGAACCCGTTTGTCCCGCATCTCTGTTTTCAGTATCATTAAAGCCCTCGCCCTTAAATCAGGCATAAAAAAGAGCATCAGTCCCCATACCTTTCGCCACTCCTTTGCCACACATTTAATAGAAGGCGGGGCCGATTTAAGGGCTGTTCAGGAAATGCTTGGCCATTCCAGCATCACCACTACAGAAATCTATACCCATCTCGACAGGGATTATTTAAGGGGTATAATTACGGAATTTCATCCAAGAAGTTAAGGGCTATACCACCGCTGCCCGCCGGCACCTGATCATCCGGTCTTTTCCCTGCATGTCTTTTTTTAATATGATGTCTGTAAATGATTTAGCTTCCATTAGCTCAACTGTTTCTTTACCCAGATGTTCGTTTATTTCAAAAAATAAAAGGCCCCTGCCACTCAGTGTTGTCCACGCAAAATCTGCTATAGCCTCATAAAATACAAGTGGTGCTTCATTGGATACGAACAAAGCCAGGTGCGGTTCATGGTTCAGTACATGGTCCTGCATCTGCTCCTTCTCCTTTAAGGTAATGTATGGCGGATTGCTGACCACCACATCAAACTTTTGTTTTGTCGTAAATTCACGGATATCGGCCTGTATGAATTTTATATCTACCTCATTTAAAAGAGCATTACTGCCTGCAATGTCAATTGCTGCTTCAGATACATCAAGGGCAGAAACTTCAGCTTCCGGAAAGTTCTTTTTTAAAGAAACGGCAATACAGCCACTCCCGGTCCCAATGTCTATCAGGCGTAAAGCAGCGCCCGTAACGGCCTCCAGTGCGGTACTTTCCAGCACCCATGCTACCAGTTCCTCTGTCTCCGGCCTGGGTATCAGTACCGATGGCCCCAGTTTAAAAGGAAGGCCATAAAAAACCGTTTCCCCCAGCACATATTGTAAAGGCTTGCCGCTTTGCAGCTCAGTCAGTATATTTTGCAGTATAAACAGTTCCTTGCTGTCCAGTTCTTCTGTTTTTCTGAGTATATAATCCGTTCTTTTATATTGAAGTACATGCCCAATGGCCATTAAAAAAATAGCATCTGCCTCCTCTTCTCCGTAAGCCCCGCTTAAAGCGGCATTAAAATGTGCCGATAGGTCCTGTAATCTCATTGGGTAAAATTAGCGATAATTCCTAACCTGTAACCGTAATTTATTCTATTTTTGCCTTAATGACTAACGAATTATATATGCAGCGTTGCCTTGAGCTGGCCGCTATGGGGATGGGAAATGTAAGCCCTAACCCTATGGTAGGCTGCGTGATCGTAAGCAACGGAAAAATCATTGGCGAGGGTTACCATGCCCGCTTTGGCGAGGCACATGCCGAAGTCAATGCCATAAATTCAGTTGTACACAATTATGGAAATACGGCAGAAACCTTACTGGCAGCTGCTACAGCTTATGTTAGTCTGGAACCCTGCGCACATTTCGGTAAAACCCCACCCTGTGCCGATCTGCTCATCAAACACCGCATTAAAAAAGTAGTGATAGGCAATACCGATCCATTCGACGGGGTAAACGGCAAGGGCATCGAAAAGCTTAAAAATGCAGGTATTGAAGTCGTATCCGGTGTGCTTGAAGCCGAATGCAGCCAGCTTAACCGTCGTTTTTTTACCCGCATCGGGCAGCAGCGCCCCTACATCATTTTAAAATGGGCAACATCCGCAAATGGTTATTTCGCACCTGAAAACACCACACAGCAATGGATCAGCGGGCCAGAAGCTAAAAAGCTGGTCCACAAATGGCGGACAGAGGAAGATGCTGTCCTGGTTGGACGGCTTACGGCCATGGCCGATAACCCAAGGCTGACCGTCCGCGAATGGTACGGCAGAAACCCGGTAAGAATAGTGGTCGACAGGCACCTGCAGGTTCCTTCAAGCCACCATGTTTACAATAAAGAGGCAAAAACAATCATTTTCAATGAACAAAAAACCGATGTACAGGAAAACATCCATTTCATACAAATGGAAGATATGCAACATTACCTGCCGCAAAAAATAGCCTTTCAGCTGTACCTGATGGACATCGCCTCCGTAATTATAGAAGGTGGCGCCCAGGTACTCAACCAGTTTATCCAGGCCCGCTTATGGGATGAAGCAAGGGTCTTCAGGTCGGCAGTATCATGGCCGGCAGGTATCCCTTCTCCGGAATTAAATTTGCAGTCCTGTGCCATCACAGATCAGTTCCCCATCGGAAAAGATCAGTTAACGATCTATAAAAACAATCCTTCATGATATTCTTATTCTTCAGTATTTGCTGTAGCGTTACAGTCGCCGTCCTGCTCAAACTTGCCAGAAGGTATAAAATTAAAATTGTACAGGCCGTTACCTGGAATTACCTGTTTGCCATTGTGCTTAGTCTTATCTTTTACAAACCCAGCTTCAGCGAGCTGATATCGGCGCCTATAAACTCGGTTTACATTGCCCTGGGCATTTTGCTGCCTGTCGTATTCTGGTTCCTGGCGGGCTCCATAAGGGGCATCGGAATCGTAAAGACCGACATTGCCCAGCGATTGTCCCTTTTCATTCCCATCCTGGCCTCCTATTTTATCTTTAAAGAGCAGTTCAATACCATGAAAATAGCGGGACTTGCGGTTGGTTTTGTGGCCATATTTTTTACACTCTATAAAAAAACTGCACAAAAGAACCAGGGTTTAAACTGGTTATATCCTATTCTGGTATTTCTGGGTTTTGGTGTGATCGATATCCTCTTTAAAAAGATCGCCCAAATCACGGTCATCCCTTACACCAGCTCCCTCATTGTCGTATTTATCCTGGCATTTATCCTGTCGCTGGCCTCCATCTTTTACCTTTCGGTGGTTAAAAAGCAAAAACTGGAATTCATTAACTTTGTATGTGGCTGTATCCTGGGCTTTTTCAATTTCTTTAATATCCTTTTTTACCTTAAGGCCCATCGGGCAATGGCCGATAACCCATCCATTGTGTTTGCCGCCATGAATATGGGGGTCATCATTGCCGGTAGTCTGGTGGGTATCTTTATTTTTAAAGAGAAACTGAATAAGCTGAATTACTGGGGACTGTTTCTGGCACTGATGGCCATTGTACTCATTACCAATCTGATCGGCAATGCCTGGCATGCCCTAATGCTGCTGGTCAAATAGCAGCCCATCTGTTCATTTATGTTATTCGACGATACCTATAAAACCATTGCAGCTCCTTCTGAAGGGGTGTTTCGCGACCGTGGCAGCAAATTTATCGGCTATGCCTGGCCCATCCGCTCAGAAGAGGAAATAAAGCCCCTGCTGGCCGGCCTGCGTGCCGAACATGCCAAAGCCAGACATTTCTGCTGGGCGCTGCGCTTAAGTCCGGATCGCAGCATATTTCGCATTCAGGACGATGGCGAACCTTCAGGCACGGCGGGCAGGCCCATCCTGAATACCCTGCTCTCTGCCGATATCACCAATGTGTTCATCGTGGTGGTCAGGTATTTTGGCGGTACCCTGCTCGGGGTACCCGGACTGATCAATGCCTATAAAACGGCCGCTCAGGAAGCCATACAGGCCGCAAACATTGTCGAGAAAACAGTAAATGACATTTACGAGGTCAGTTTCAGTTACCTGCAAATGAACGACATCATGAAACTGGTGAAAGAAGAAAAATTGAATGTCCTTTCCCAGAACTTCGACAATTCCTGCAGCATTCAGCTTGAAATCAGAAAGTCAGGCCTCAATGCCATACTTGCTAAGATAGAGCAGATTGAAGGCGTTAAAATAAAATACCTCTTTACTGCATAAGATTTTATAGCTTTATTCCATATGGCACAAGAAATATCAGCAGCAGATTTGATCATCAACCCCGATGGCAGCATTTATCACCTGAACCTCCTGCCCGGCGATATTGCGGAAACCATCATAACCGTGGGCGATCCCGACCGTGTATCAGAAATTTCCAGGTACTTTGACAGTATAGAACTCAAAAAAGGTAAACGGGAATTCATTACCCATACCGGTTATCTGGGCAAAAAACGCCTTACTGTAGTGTCTACCGGCATAGGGACAGATAACATCGACATCGTATTCAATGAGCTGGATGCCCTGGTGAACATTGATTTCCAGAGCCGGAAGGTTAAAGAAAAGCTGAGTTCACTCAAACTCATCCGCATCGGTACATCCGGGGCCATACAAGCCGATATCCCGATGGGTACCATACTGGCTTCATCCTTTGGTATCGGAATGGATGCCCTGATGAATTATTATATCCATGAGCTGTCAGGCGATGAGCACAGTCTGCTCGACGGTATAAAAACACATTTTTCCCATTACAAAGGCATCAGCCCTTATATCACGGCAGCCGATAAGGAGCTGTTGAATACCATTGGCGGTCAGATGCAACAGGGAATAACCCTTACTGCCCCAGGCTTTTATGCCCCTCAGGGGCGACAGGTAAGGGCAAAAAATGCGGTTCCCGACCTCATCAGTCAACTCCAAAGCTTCCGGCATAACCAATACCGCATTACCAATCTTGAAATGGAGACCGCAGGTATCTATGCCCTGGCCAGGGTATTGGGACATAAAGCCCTGTCGGTAAATGCCATACTGGCCAGCAGGGTAAATTTTCAGTTTAGTCCAGATCCCCAAAAAGTGGTTAATAAAGCCATAAAAATGGTGCTCGACCAGCTTTAAGCCATTAAAAAATCCTTAAAGCATCAAACAAAACAGTCCCCTCAGCTGTTTTAGTCTATATATAATACAAATTTTATGTTAGAAAAAGCAAAAGAGAGATTTACCCTATCCATCATAAATTCATTAACCAATTACGAAACCGGCGAACTCAATACCGGCAAAAGAATCATTGCCGCTGTAGCCGGCATATACATCCTGCAAAGAGGGATCAGAACGGTCCGCAAGCACAGTCTACGTGGAATTGAAGAAATAACGCTCGGCAGCATCCTGCTTTACAGCGCCGCCAGTGGCCTCAACAAAAAGATCATTAAAAAACCTACAATACCTGCCGAAATGCGTAAAAACCAAATCCAGGGAAACGATCCCCGCTCCGAGGTCCCTGCCTTCGTTTAACTGTCAAGCCTATTTATACTAAGCCCCTCGCTTCCCATAAAATTCAGTGTCTTTAAGAGAACATAGGAAAATTTTGCCCTTCTTCAGGGCAAAGGTTTCCGGTTCGAAGAAAGATCACTTAATTTTGCCCGTCATGACAAACCTCAGCACTCCCCCATTCACAATATCGCTGTGCGTAATGCTATGTCCTTTAAGCAGTTTCCCGTTCAAATATACTTCCTTCACATACACATTCTTATCACTCTGGTTCTGCGTTTCCACCTTAAACGTTTTTCCGTTCTCCAAAGTAAGTACTGCCGATTTTATTGCCGGACTTCCCAATGAATAAACATCCGAACCTGGCGATACCGGGTAAAAGCCCAGGGCCGAGAACATATACCAGGCGCTCATCTGTCCGCAATCGTCGTTTCCACCCAATCCATCGGGTGTAGGTTTATACTGCATTTTCAAAATCATCCTTACCCTTTCCTGCGTTTTCCAGGGTTGTCCTACCCAGTTGTACAGGTATGCCACATGATGTGCCGGTTCATTGCCATGTACATAACCCCCAATAATGCCCTCACGGGTAATGTCCTCCGTTTCAGCAAAAAACTCGTCCGGCAGGTGCATCGTAAAGAGCGAATCCAGGCGTGAGGCTACCCGTTTTGCACCACCCATCAGCTCAATCATTGCTGCAGGGTCATGTGGTACAAAGAAGCTATAGTTCCAGGTATTGCCCTCAATAAAACCCTGATCGTGTGTACTCAGCGCATCAAAATCCTTTTTAAAAGAACCATCTGCCAATCTTGGGCGCATAAAACCGATGCGGGCGTCAAATACATTCTTCCAGTTGCCTGCCCTTTTTATAAAAGTAGCATAAACATCTTCCCTGCCAAGTTTTTTAGCCATCTGGGCGATACACCAATCGTCATAAGCGTATTCCAGGGTATTCGAAACCGAAGTCCGGTTATTTTCTGCGGGGATATAGCCCTTATCAATATAATCCCCGATACCTTCGTAACTGCGGTGGTTTGCAGTAGTGATACAAGCCTCCAGGGCTTTGCCAGCGTCGCCGTTATAAACACCCTTAACCACTGCATCAGCAATAACCGACACGCTATGGTAGCCGCTCATGCACCAGTTGTCGTTGGCGTAGTGCGACCATATTGGCAGCATTTTTAAAGTACTCTGGTCGTAATGGGCCAGCATAGACTTTACAATATCATTGTTGCGCGATGGCTGCATGATGTTCAGAAAAGGATGCAGCGCCCTGTAAGTATCCCAAAGGGAAAAGGTCGTATAGTTTACAAACCCATCTGCCCGGTGCACATTCTGGTCCAGGCCCTTATATTCCCCGTTCACATCCGTATAATTGGTAGGATTGATGAAAGCATGGTACATGGCCGTATAAAAATTGGCCTTATCATCCTCAGCCGCATCAAGGGCAATTTTGTTCAGTTCTTTGTTCCATTTATTCTGGGCCTGCTGCTTCAGCTTGTCAAAATCCCAACCCGGGGCTTCGGCCTTCATGTTTTCCAGTGCGTTAGCCTGACTCACCGGCGAAAGCGCAAACTTTACCTGCACCTGCTCCCCTTCAGCCGTCTCAAAATCAAAATACATCCTGATCCTTTTGCCTGCTATTTCAGGAAAATTCCTGGTCTGGTCAAATTTTCTCCAGAAACCCTTATACACCTGTGGCGCATCGAAATTCTTTTGTCCGTAGCCCTTAAAAGGCTTGGAAAACGACATGGCAAAATACACCGTACGCGTCCGTGCCCAGCCATTGGTTTGCCGGTACCCGGTAACCAGCGTATCATTTACCACCCTTACAAAAGTCCATACGTTTTTGTCATCATAATTGTAAATGCCCGACATCAGGTCTAAAATTATATGCGAATCCGGCGTTCCGGCAGCAGATTTCGGGAAAGTATAGCGGTGCATCCCTACCCGTTCCGTAGCTGTCAGTTCAGCTAAAATTCCATGATCATCCAGTTTTACCCTGTAATAACCAGCTTCAGCACGCTCATTGGCATGCGAAAAAGCAGAGCGGAAACCACTGCCTGGCTGATCTGCAGTTCCAGGGTTCAGCTTCAGCCTGCCCTGTGTAGGCATGATCAGAAAATCACCCAAATCTGAATGTCCTGTTCCACTGAAATGCGTATGGCTAAAGCCTACTATCGTTTTATCCTCATATTTATAACCGGCACAATATTTATATACATCCCCATTGTACTTTCCATTCAGTTCATAAGAAAGTGTATCTGTATCCGGACTCAATTGTACCGCCCCAAAAGGCACCGTTGCCCCCGGATACGTATGCCCCATTTTCTGTGTGCCGATAATCGGCTTCACATATTTAACCAGGTTTTGCTGGGCAAAACCCCTAACCGGTAAAAGCAAATCCAGCAGAAATAATATTCCCCCGGAAAACAACAATGAACGGCTCAATACAGCTTTCTTCATATCAAAATTATAGCTAAAAACAAAAAGCCTAATGTATAAAAATCTTTACTGTTTTCGCACACAATTGTAATTATGTTATAAAAATCGCTATAAAACCAGTCTCTGTTTCTCAGCCTATCCCCCTCGCTTTCCATAAAATTTGGTGTCTTTAAGAGAACATAGGAAAATTTTGCCCTTCCTTCAGGGCAAAGGTTTCCAGTTCGAAGATAGATCACCAAATATTAATTTGACAGCACCATTAGATTTTTCCCCATAAAATCCCTTATTTTTGCGCCTTACATTTAATTACCGGGCCTTGAACCCGGCCTATATTAAAAACAATGAGTAAAAAAGGCAGAATATTGGTAGCCATGAGTGGCGGGGTCGACAGTTCGGTAGCAGCAGTAATGCTCCATGAACAAGGTTATGAAGTCATTGGTTTAACCATGAAAACCTGGGATTATGCCACCTCAGGAAGCAGTAGCAAAGAAACCGGCTGCTGCAGTCTCGACAGCATCAACGATGCCCGTACCCTTGCGGTAAACTACGGCTTCCCCCATTATATATTAGACATCAGGGACGAGTTTGGCGATTTCGTGATCGATAACTTTGTCGACGAATACCTTGCCGGCCGTACCCCTAACCCATGTGTATTGTGTAATACCCATATCAAATGGGAAGCCCTGTTAAAACGTGCCAACAAGCTCGATTGCGAATTTATCGCGACCGGGCATTATGCCAATATCCGTCAGCAGGACAGCGGAAGGTATGTCATTTCCAAAGGAAAAGACGAAAATAAAGACCAGTCTTACGTACTCTGGGGTGTATCCCAGGAAAACCTGTCAAGAACCCAGTTCCCATTAGGTTCCTTTGCCAAATCAGAGATCAGACAAATGGCCCTGGATATGGGACAGGAAGAACTGGCTAAAAAAAGCGAAAGCTACGAGATCTGCTTTGTACCCGATAACGATTACCGGGCCTTTTTAAAACACAAAGTGGAAGACCTGGAGCAGCGCGTTGCCGGTGGCAATTTCATTACCAGCAACGGAATGGTGGTTGGTCAGCATAAAGGTTATCCTTTTTATACAATCGGGCAAAGAAAAGGTCTTGGTATCGCCTTTGGCGAACCCATGTTTGTGACCCAGATCCTGCCCGAAAGCAATACTGTAGTATTGGGCAGGGCCGATGAACTGGAACGTAAAGAAGCAATGGTCAGGAACCTCAATCTGGTGAAATACGAAAGTATACATGAACCAATGGATAACGTGGTTACCAAAATCCGTTATAAAGATGCAGGTATGCTGAGTACCATTGTACAGGAAAAAGACAAGATGCGTGTGGTCTTCGATCACAATGTCTCTGCTATAGCACCCGGACAATCCGCAGTTTTCTATGAGGGGAACGACCTGTTAGGCGGCGGTTTCCTTTGCTAAGGATAATTAGCTATCTAATTCATTTGAAATAATATAAGGTGAAGCGGTTTTAATCCGCTTGCCTTTATATCGTTCAAAATAATAATCTATTCTACCCAGATTGATACCCGCAAAGCCAACCTGGTTAATGGTAGTAATCCGACCGCTTAAGTTTTGTACATCTTCAGGCTGATCCATAAAAGTATGCGTATGCCCACCAATAATCAGATCTATGTTCTTATTGTTTTTTGCCAATACCTGATCCGATACTTTGTTAGCAGCATATTTATAACCCAAATGAGATAAGCATATTATCAAATCACATTTCAAATCTTGCTTTAGCAAATCAGCCATTTCATTGGCTTTTGCAATAGGATCAATAAAAACAGTATCACCGTAGTTTTTACCCTCAACCAAACCTTTCAGTTCAATACCAATTCCAAATACCCCAATCTTTAGTCCTTCTTTTTTAAAGAGCTTATAAGGTTGCGTACTACCCTTAAGCAGGGTATTGGAGAAATCGTAATTGCTACACAATATTGGAAAATTAGCATGGGGCAATTGCTTATGAAAGCCCGCCAGTCCGTTGTCAAAATCGTGGTTGCCCATTGTAGCAGCATCATAGCCCATGGCGGTCATCAGTTTCATTTCCAGTTCCCCGCCAAATTTGTTAAAATAAGGTGTGCCCTGAAAAATATCACCGGCATCCAGCAACAGCACATTTTTTTCCTTTGCCCTTATGCTACTGATCAGGCCAGCACGTCTTGCTGTGCCCCCTAAACCCTGGTTCCGCGAACCATCCATCGGAAAAGGCTCTATCCGGCTGTGTACATCGTTGGTATGTAAAATGCACAGCTTAACCAGGTCCCCTGCTGCAAAAGCATCATAGGCCTTAAAATTTAACGCAAAAGCGGTGGCAGCCACTCCAGCAGTCCTGATAAAATTCCTGCGGTTAATCTTTAGTAATTCTTCCATCCAGTTTCGCATTAATTGTTTTGCCTGCGGCACCTTGTTCCTTCACATAATTGATCAGGGCATCCCTCACCTTCAGCCCCAATACTTTTTTCTCCAGCGGGTTTTTAAATCCCAGGGCATTGTCGCCACCACCAGCAATGTAATCAGAGGTCAGCACCCGGTAAGTTTTTTCCGGATCAAAGGCTTTTCCCTGAATAAATACTTCTACAGGCTTTTTGTCTGCTATTTTCAGGCGTATACCTGCAACTGGCTGTCCGTTTGTAGCGGCAATAAAGTTGATCAGTTGCTGCACATCTGTACCTTTTAAAGTAAAGGCTACCAGTTCATTTTCAAAAGGCATCAGTTCAAACATATTTGATAACTTAATGGCACCTTTGGGTAAATCTACCCTTATACCCCCTTTTGTTGAAGGCATAGAAAAATCAATTGAGGGGTCATATTTTAAAGCCTGCTGCATCACTGCGTCCGAGAAAAAATTACCCAGTACCGTTTCCGGCTGGTCATTGTTTTTGTTCATGGCCATTTCCGAATAGCCCAGAACCTGGTTCATCTCATCATCCAGCTGCTGCTTATAGGGCTGGTAGGTTTTAATAACGCTACTATCGGGCAAAACGGCTTTGTCAATCGCATAATCAGCGCGGTTGGCCTTTACCAGTTTATAACCGGAAGAGCAGGAAGCCAGGCTTAAGCCCAGCAGTAAAACGAAATGAGCAGTGAAATGCCAGGTGTAATGTTTACAGGTTTTTGGTAATATTTTCATCCAGTGGTTTCACTTTAGAACGGAAACGGTGTACCAGCTGCCCCTTTTCATTGATCAGGAATTTTTCAAAGTTCCAGTTGATATCGCCTGTAAAATCAGGATTTTCAGCTGTTGTAAGGTACTTAAACAAAGGTGTAATGTCATTTCCTTTTACACTGCTCTTTTCAGCCAGCAAAAAGTCGACATTGTACTTTCCGGTACAAAACTCCTTGATCTCGCTATTGGTAGCCAGTTCCTGTCCACCAAAATTGCCTGCCGGGAAACCGATCAGCACCACTTTGTTGCCGTATTGCTTGTGCAGCTTTTCCAGGTCCTCATATTGCGGGGTATACCCACATTTTGAAGCTGTGTTTACAATAAGGATCTTTTTACCCTTAAATTTCGAAAGTTTTACTTCCTTGCCATCAATGGTCTTAAAAGAAAAATCGTATACACTTTTGGCCGGAGGCGTAAAAAAGAGGTTCAGTATTATTAGTAATAAGTTCATAATTGTATATTTTAATTATATACGAAGATAAATAGAATTAAACTATAATTTTAATTTATCTACATCTCTCCATACTGAGGCCAGCTTACCATGAGGCACAATGACGCCCGGGCTGCGGATAAATTCACCAGGCGTAATTATGGCTCCGCATAAGCCGGCCGGGTTAAATTCTTTGTTGTTCTTAATCACGCTAATGTTGTCTTTTAAAGTGGAATATCCCAGTTTCATCCCCATCACACATAAGCAGCCATCAGGAACTTCGAAGGTAAAATTGTGCGCTGGTACCTGCGGCTGGTCTGTATTTACTTCCAGCACCTGAAAAACCCTCGACTTATGTACGCCCTGTTCCAGATTATAAAAGGCCAGGGCTACTGTAATTTCGCAGAAGTTGCAGGCTGCGGGGAATTTAAGTTGTTCATTGATTTCCATTGCCGGAAGGCTTAGGCTGAGCTGGTTGCCGGCTAAAGTAAGCTGCGGTTCTACCCAGAGGCTTTTGGCCAGGGGTGATTTGGCATTAAATTCAAAACCTGCAAGCCTCGAAAAACTGTCTTCATTAAAAGTATATTGTTTTGTAGCTTTGTTGTAACACTGTTCCAGTATTTCTCGGTTCTGTGTAGTGAGGCGGTTAACCATAGCACCGTCGTAAAAACCACCAAACAACAAAGACAGATCGGTCCGGATGGCCTTAGATAAGGTACTGGCTTTAGCAAATATGTTTGCTGTGGTTTTTGAAGCCTCGGTTTGTTTACCCGGGTGTGGCCCTTTTTGTACAATTGTGATCCCATTTCGGCCTTTTTTAAAGACCAGGTTGCCGATCAGGCCAATGATTTGTTTTCCATCAAATTTTCCCATTTCAGTTTTTTTAAGTTATAAATAAGTTCAGGAGTGCACATGCCTGGTTTTACATGCATTTGTGCTGCTCCTATTGTTAATTTACAGTTAACCCAGGCTAAGCCCACCTTTTTTCAGAAAAAACGTGGGCTCACTGTGGGCTGACTGTGGCCTCACTGTGGGTGCAGTACGAACGCATCTAAAGCGATGTTGAAACGCAGACGAAACACACGCAAAGCTTTGGCTAAGCTTATTAACTTAAGATAAGAAATTTTGTTTGAATAAAAGAATATATTAATTAATAATTCTACCCTATTGCTAATGTACACCGGCCGTGTAATTCTGCCAGGTAAATTGTTAGAAATGGCGGGCGAAATTGATTCGTCCTGAATTATTTTATCATAAATTTTAGCTTCGATTTTGATATTAGCGGTATTTATAGCTTTATTTGCAGAAAAACGGTCTGAATGGCGAAAAATTTATTAATAGTAGAGTCACCTGCAAAAGCAAAAACCATCGAAGGGTATTTAGGTAAGGATTTTTTAGTTAAATCGAGTTACGGGCACATCCGTGATTTGGTTAAAGGGGATATGGCGATTGATACTGCCAATAATTTTGCCCAGACCTATGAAGTGCCGTCCGATAAGAAGCAGGTGGTAGCAGAACTTAAGAAATTGGCCAAAGACGCAGAAATGGTATGGCTCGCATCCGATGAGGACCGCGAAGGAGAAGCCATATCCTGGCATTTGTATGAAACCCTGGGACTGAAGGAAAATAAGACCAAAAGGATTGTTTTTCATGAGATCACCAAGCCCGCCATATTAAAAGCAATAGAAACCCCGCGCAGCATAGATTACAACCTGGTTAATGCCCAGCAGGCTCGCAGGGTGCTGGACAGGCTGGTAGGTTTTGAACTTTCGCCGGTATTATGGAAAAAAATTAAGCCTTCTTTGTCGGCCGGGCGTGTACAGTCTGTCGCCGTTCGCCTCATTGTCGACAGGGAACGTGAAGTCAATAAATTCAATGCTGCTGCAGCATTTAAAATTACTGCCGAATTTGTTACCGGTAATGGAAAAGAGCTGGTTAAAGCAGAGCTGCCACAGCGTTTTGAAAAAGAAGCTGATGCAGAAAAGTTTTTGAACGATTGTGCAGGGGCCGGGTTTTCGGTCGACAGCCTGGAAACAAAGCCCGCCAAACGTAATCCTGCAGCGCCTTTCACCACCTCTACCCTACAGCAGGAAGCTTCGCGGAAGCTGGGCTATTCGGTAAGCAGGACGATGCAGATTGCTCAAAGGCTATACGAAAGTGGAAGAATAACCTATATGAGGACAGATTCGGTGAATTTGTCGGAAACCGCTTTACAGGCTGCGGCCAGCGAAATCAGGTCGGCCTGGGGCGATAAATACCATCAGCCAAGAACTTATAAAACAAAATCTGCTGGTGCACAGGAGGCACACGAGGCCATCCGCCCTACTTATTTCAACCAGCATACCGTGCCGGGCGACAGTTCGGAGCAACGCCTGTATGAGCTGATCTGGAAAAGAGCCATTGCCTCACAGATGAGTGAAGCGCTGTTTGAAAAAACTACTGCACAGATCGGTATCAGCACCCGTAAGGAACAGCTGATTGCAGAAGGTGAAGTATTGAAATTTGACGGCTTTTTAAAAGTATACCTGGAATCTTCCGATGAAGAGGATGCGGAAGACTCGGAGGGCAACAATATGCTTCCAGCACTTTCGAGGGGACAGGCGCTGACTTTAAAAGTGATGAATGCAACGGAAAGGTTTTCGAGACCGCCGGCAAGATATACAGAGGCTTCATTGGTTAAGAAGCTGGAAGAGCTGGGTATAGGCAGGCCTTCTACTTATGCGCCAACCATCTCTACCATCCAGAACCGCGGATATGTGGTTAAGGAAGACCGTGATGGCCGCCAGCGTAGCTTTGCAGCCATAGAACTGAGCAATGGTTCGGTAACCAAAAAGACAAAAACAGAAATTACGGGTGCTGAAAAAGGCAAGCTCTTCCCTACGGATATTGGCGAGGTGGTGAACGATTTCCTTGTAGAACATTTTAAAGGTATTGTTGATTTTAACTTTACAGCGAATGTAGAGAAGGAGTTTGACGAGATTGCGCAGGGCCTGCAGGAATGGACAAAAATGCTCCACTCCTTTTATACGCCCTTTCACCTGGAAGTAGAAAATACGCTGGAAACGGCCGACAGGGCCAATGGAGAGCGCTTGCTGGGACTGGACCCGGCAACTGGTAAAAATGTTTACACCAAGGTTGGCCGCTTTGGCCCGCTGGTACAGATCGGTGAAAATGACGATGAAGAAAAACCACGTTATGCCAGTTTGTCCAAATCGCAATCGGTAGGTACAGTTACACTGGAAGAGGCTTTAGAGCAGTTTAAACTTCCTTTTTCTTTAGAAGATTATCAGGGTAAAGAAGTTTCTGTTGGAGTTGGCCGTTTTGGGGCTTATGTGAAATGGGGCGATGCCTTTATTTCTGTACCAAAGAATGAAGACCCATTGTCGATAGACCAGGCGCGTGCCATAGAGATCATTGGCGAGAAAATTACGGCCGATGCACCGGTGGCACATTACCAGGGCATGCCGGTTACCAAGGGTACAGGCAGGTTTGGGCCTTTTATCAAATGGAACGACCTGTTTATCAATGTGCCAAAGGCCTATAATTTCGACAGGCTTTCGCAGCAGGATATTGAGGAGCTGATCGGTAAAAAGATCGAAAAAGAGGCCAACAGGTTTATCCAGCAATGGCCTGCCGAAAAGATCGCGATCGAAAATGGCAGATGGGGACCCTTTATCCGTTTTGGCAAGGAAATGCTGAAATTGCGTAAAAACCCGGCCACGAATGATAAGTATACCCCTGAGGAACTGGCATCAATTGCTTTGGATGAAGTGAAGAAGCTGATTGTAGAGCAGGTGCCAAATGCATTTGAACCTAAAAAGAAAGCCGCTGCAAAAAAACCGGGAGCTGCGAAGAAAGCACCTGCAAAAAAGAAAGCAGTAGCAAAGAAGTAAGCCTGGGCACACAAGACGCATAACCTATGAAGAAAGATCTTCCTGAAAATATAGTTGAAGATGTGGCGATGGCCGTAGTGCTGATCGGTGAAACACCAGAAGTGAAAAACTGGACAGTATATATTGTAAACCTGAAGGATGTGGCACTGGAT
Organism: Pedobacter sp. AK017; assembly: GCF_014200825.1. NCBI lineage: Bacteria > Pseudomonadati > Bacteroidota > Sphingobacteriia > Sphingobacteriales > Sphingobacteriaceae > Pedobacter > Pedobacter sp. AK017. The sequence continues at coordinate 79,648 of NZ_JACHCW010000019.1, read as the reverse complement.
AATGCGCTGATCAGCTCTAAAGGTTATGGCGAAAAAGATGGTAAAATGGTAAAAACCTCCGTTTTGCGCCATTTTATTGGCGACCTGAAAGCCAAATCTTTTTCTGGCGTAGAAGCCATAGACCCTGAGGTTTTTGGCCTTACCAACGAATACTGGCTCAGCTATTACATAGATGGCGTGATTTACGATAAGAAATTCATCTTCCTTCCGGAAAGTATTGTAGATGAAAACCTGATCCACGTTCCCCTGGTCAACATGCCAGGCGTAATGATCAAATAAAGGCCTGTTGATAACAATTGTGCTTTAAAGCCAAACCTTTTTGTTATTTTTCCTACACATCTTATTGTTAAACATTCGTGCATGAAGAAGAATAAAAAATACTTCCTTATTGGCGCTGTTGCGCTTGTACTGCTTGGTATAGGTTCTGTTTTCTTTTTTAAAAAGGAAAGACCCAAAGATTATAACCAGCAATATTCCAAATACATAGAAGCCTATACTTCGGGTACAGTCTCTAAAAAGAGCTTCATCAGGGTACACCTGGCCAACCAGGTGAAAACCATGGCTGATATTGGTGTGGCAGATAGCCGGGAGCTGTTCAGCTTTTCTCCGGGCATTAAGGGTAAAACTTACTGGATTGATGCGCAGACCCTGGAATTCAGGCCTGAGGAGAGCCTTAAGCCGGGTGAAACTTATGAAGCTACCTTTAAACTGGAAAAGCTGATGGATACCGAAAAAGGCCTTGAAGAATTTGAATTTGATTTCAGGGTAATTAAGCCGGGCATGAACCTGGTACAGAACGGACTGGTGTCGCAGAACAATACTTCGCTGGACTACATGAAGCTGAGCGGTGAGATCAGTACTTCCGATCAGGAAGATACCAAGCTGATTGAAAAGGCTTTGTCGGTCGAATTTACACCATCACTTAAAGTAAAATGGCAGCATAACCCGGCAAAAAACACTTCTGTATTTACGGTAGACAGCATTAAAAAGACCGGTGCTGAAAATAAGCTGGTATTGAAATGGTCGGGCAGCCCTATTGGTGCCGAAAGCAAGGGGGAAGAAACGGTTTTAGTGCCTGCTAATGGAGTGTTTAAGGTATTGGACATCCGGTCGGTGCAGGACCTGGAAGACTTTGCACTGGTACAGTTTTCGGAGCCTGTAGGTGTGGGCCAGGACCTGAACGGACTGATCTCGCTGGCCGGACAGTCGGACCTCCGATTCACGATAGATGGCAGCCAGGTTAAGATCTATTCTCCTACTACGCTGGAGGGCAACTTTTCTGTTGCCGTTAATGAAGGTGTAGAGAACATCAACGGTAAAAAATTACAGGCCGGCAAAACAGCAAACATCGTATTTGAAAACAAGCTGCCTTCGGTAGTGATTGCGGGCAGTGGCACCATTATCCCGAATTCGGGAAAGCTGGTATTGCCTTTTGAAGCGGTAAACCTGAGAGCTGTGGATGTGACAGTGATCAAGATCTATGAGAACAATATCCCGCAGTTTTTTCAGACCAATAATTATAAAGATGGCGGCGAGCTGCGCCGTGTGGGTAAACCGGTGGTGCAGAAAACCATACGGCTGGATGAAGATAAAGCGCTTGACCTGCATAAAAAACATCGTTTTACCTTAGACCTGGATAAGGTCATCCGTACAGAGCCAGGTGCCATGTACCGCATTACCATTGGTTTCAGGCAGGCCTACAATGTGTATAAATGTGCAGAGGCCGAAGCTGGGGCTGCTGATGGGGATTATGAGCGCTATGGCGAGAAAATTGACGAAGATGATGAGTTCTGGGAGCGCTATAACAGCTATTATCCGAACAATTACCGCTGGGAAGACCGCGATAACCCTTGCACCCCATCCTATTATACCAATGAACGCTGGGCAAGCCGGAATTTAATGGCCTCGAACATTGGCCTGATAGCGAAACGTGGAAATGACAACAGCATGCTGATCATTGCGACTGACCTGCTGACGGCCAAAACTTTGAGCGGGGTAACCCTGGAACTGCTGGATTACCAGCGCCAGCTGATCCATACCGTAAAAACGGATGGGGACGGTATGGCTTCGTTTGACCTGAAAAGAAAACCCTTCTTACTGGTGGCCAAAAATGGTGATGAGCGGGGTTACCTGAAGCTGGATGATGGAAATTCGCTGCCACTGAGCAGGTTTGATGTAGGTGGTGATGTGGTGCAGAACGGTCTTAAAGGCTTTATTTATGGTGAACGCGGGGTTTGGCGTCCCGGAGATTCTGTATTCCTGTCCTTTGTACTGGAAGACAAGCTCAAAAAGCTGCCGGGTGGCTATCCGGTTACTTTTGAACTGTATAACCCTCAGGGACAGCTGATCAAAAGGATGATCAATGGCAAGCCTTTAAACGGGTTTTATGCATTCAGGACGGCTACAGAAAGCACGGCACCCACAGGAAACTGGCTGGCCAAAGTGAAGGCCGGTGGTGCTACCTTTTCTAAAACCATTAAGATTGAAACGGTAATGCCAAACCGTCTGAAGATCAGTTTCGACATTGGCAACCGTACCTATCTGGGTTCTGGCGGGCCTTCTACCGCTACCCTTTCGGCCAACTGGCTGTTTGGTGCGCCGGGCAAGCACCTGAAAGCCAAGGTGGATGTGAACCTGAATACCATGCAGACTACCTTTAAGGGCTTTGAAGCCTATACTTTTGACAACCCGACGGTCGTGTTCCAGTCGCAGGTCAAAACCATATTTGAAGGTACCTTACGCGAAACCGGAACAGCTACGGTAAATACCAATTTAAACGAGAACAATACAGCTCCGGGTATGCTGAAGGCCAATTTTACCACCAAGGTATTTGAGGCAGGCGGTAATTTCAGTATCGACAATTTCAGCATCCCCTATCATGTATACAGCAATTATTATGGCATCAAAACACCTGAGGGCGATAAAATGAGTGGCATGCTGCTGACCGGCCAGGACCATAAGATTGACATTGTGAATGTAGACCGGAACGGGAAACTTGTACAGGGCGGTAAAACGGTAGATGTAGAATTGTATAAAGTGCAATGGCGCTGGTGGTGGGAACAGGACAACGAGAACTCCTTTGCCAATTTTACCCAGAATTCTTATAACAAACTGGTCAAAAAGGAAAACATTACACTGCAGGACGGTAAAGGCAGCTGGAAAATCAGGATCGATGAACCGGAATGGGGCCGTTACCTGGTGCTGGTACGGGATGTAAATGGCGGACATGTTACAGGTAAATCGGTGTATATCGACTGGCCGGGCTGGGCCCAGCGCGAACAGGGCAACAACCCTACCGAGGCTTCCATGCTTTCTTTTACGGCCAATAAAACGAAATTTAATGTAGGCGAAGAAGTGGTGCTGACCATCCCTTCGGGTGCCGGTGGCAGGGCCCTGATCTCGATAGAAAACGGCAGTAAGGTATTAAAGACTTTCTGGACGGATACCAAAGCCGGGCAAACGCAGTTTAAGTTTAAAGCCGAAAAGGAAATGGCACCTAATGTATTTGCCAATGTAACGCTGTTACAGCCACATGCACAAACGGTAAACGATTTGCCGATCAGGATGTACGGGGCCATTCCCCTGCTGGTGGAAGACCCGCAGACCATACTGAAACCGGTAATCAGGATGGCCGATAAAATAAGACCCGAAACCGAAAGCAGCATTACAGTAAGCGAGCAGAATGGCAAGGCCATTACCTATACCATTGCCATTGTAGATGAAGGTTTGCTTGACCTGACCAGGTTTAAAACGCCGGATCCGCATGGTGTATTTTATGCCCGTGAAGGCCTGGGTGTAAAAACATGGGACCTGTTTGACTATGTTTTGGGTGCCTGGGGTGGCAATCTGGAACGCATCCTGAGTATTGGCGGGGATGGCAGCATCAATAAAAACCTGAACCCGGCCAAGGCCAACAGGTTTGTGCCGGTAGTAAAATACATGGGGCCTTTTGCTTTGGGCAAAGGCGCTTCGCAAACGCATAAATTTAAACTGCCACAATACATTGGCGCGGTAAGGGCCATGGTAGTTGCCGGCCAGGATGGTGCCTATGGCAAGGCCGAAAAAAGTGTGCAGGTGAAAAAGCCGCTCATGCTGCTGGCTACAGTACCAAGAGTGATAGGCCCTGGCGAAAGCTTTACGCTTCCGGCCACGGTATTTGCAACTGAAGCCAACCTTAAAAAGGTAACCCTGCAACTGCAGCCCCAGAATTTGCAGGTACAGGGGCTAAGGACCATAGAGATGAGCTTTAAGCAACCGGGCGAACAAATGGCCTATTTTGAGGTGAAGGCCCCGGAAATGACCGGCATCGCTAAAATACGGCTGGTAGCTCAGAGCGTTACGCCAGGTGGAACAGAAAAAACCGCTTATGATGTAGAGCTGGATATCCGTAACCCTAACCCTTTTGTTACCAATGTGCTGTCGGCCGTAATAGAACCTGGCCGCAACTGGGGTACCCAATATGTACCTATAGGTATGGCAGGTACCAATTCGGGCAGTGTGGAAGTATCGTCCATCCCTCCCATTAACCTTAAAAAACGATTAAGCTATCTGATGCAATATCCGCATGGCTGTGTAGAGCAAACCACTTCCGGAGTATTTCCGCAGTTGTTTTTGAGTAAACTGAGCCCGTTAACGGAACAGCAGAAAGCCGGTGCCGACAGGAACCTGAAGGCAGGTATTGCAAGGTTGCGCAGCTTTCAGACTACTGAAGGGGGACTGGGCTACTGGCCTGGTGCCAGCACTGCCGACGAATGGGGCAGCAATTATGCAGGGCATTTCCTGGTAGAGGCCCAGAACGCAGGTTATACCATACCTGTGGGGATGCTGGATGAGCTGGCGCGCTATTTGAAAACAAAGGCCGCCAACTGGTCGCCCAACAGTACCAATTTTTATGGAGGCGACCTTTCACAGTCCTATCGTTTATATGTACTGGCTTTGGCCAAAAGGCCGGATATGGCTGCCATGAACCGCTTAAGGGCCTTTCAATATTTGTCGGTAAGCGCCAAATGGCGTTTGGCAGCAGCTTATAAGCTTGCAGGCCAGTCGGATGCAGCAAATAACCTGATCAAAGGATTAGCGATAGAAGTTAAGCCTTACAACCAGCTTGGTGGTACTTACGGATCGGACATCAGGGATGAGGCCATGATCCTGGAGACACTGACCTTACTGGGCCGCAAGGCTGAAGCAGGACGGCTGGTGCAGTCGCTAGCCGTAAAAATGGGTAAAGACGACTGGTACAGCACGCAGACCACGGCATACAGCCTGCTGGCCATTGCCAAATTTTGCGGAGCAAATTCGGCAGCTAATAACCTGCAGTTCAGCTATACCATTGATGGTAAAAAGGGCAATGTAAATTCAAACCAGTTCCTGAACAGTACGGCGCTGAGCTTTAAAGGCGGCAATGGCGTAAGCATCAGCAATTCGGGCAGCAGGGTACTGTTTGTGGGCCTGGTACTGGAAGGACAGCCGGCAGCGGGGCAAAATGATTTTCTGCCCAACAATCCGGATATGCTGGACATGAGCGTGAGCTATAAGCTGTTAAATGGTAAAGCGCTGGACCCTTCCGTATTGAAACAGGGAACTGATTTTTATGCAGAAGTGGTGGTTAAGAACCCAGGTAAAATGGGTTATTACGAACAGATGGCACTGACACAGATCTTCCCTTCGGGCTGGGAGATCATCAATACCAGGGTTAACGACAATGAAAGTATCCTTGCGGCCTCCCCTTATACGTACAGGGACATCAGGGACGACCGGGTATTTACCTATTTTAACCTGAGGGAAAATGAGACTGTAACCTATAAAGTGCTGTTAAATGCGTCTTATATAGGACGTTATTATTTGTCGGCCGTACAATGTGAGGCCATGTATAACAACAGTATCAGCGCAACTGAGGCAGGCAAATGGGTGCAGGTGATTAAATAAGGACTATAATCTTGGCCATACATTGATTAAGAGGTATTTGATAAAGCCAGCTGATAATTTTAAGAAGGTAACAATTTTTTCCATGACGATTGATTTATTAGAGATCAATTGTTGCGGGAAATTGTTACCTGTGTGTTTTGAAAAAATGGAATGTTATTAAAGGAACAAAAAATCATCCTTTTTACAGATGTATGCTGCCTGGTACTGCTGCTGGTATTTCTGTTGTCGCTACCTTCAAAGCTGTTCCGGTCGCCCAGCTCCTATGTACTGGAAGCTTCGAACGGGGAACTGCTGAGTGCAGCTATTGCCAGGGACGGGCAATGGCGTTTTCCGGTAGCGGATAGTGTTCCGGAGAAGTTTGCACAATGTATTGTCGCTTTTGAGGACAAGCGTTTTTATCAGCATCCGGGGATCGATATTTTAGCGATGGGCAGGGCCATGCGCCAGAATTTTAAGGCCCGTACTGTGGTAAGTGGAGGCAGTACGCTGACTATGCAGGTGATCCGCCTGTCGCGGCGGGAAAGCCGTACCATAGGCCAGAAGCTGATTGAAATGGTGCTGGCCCTGAGATTGGAACTGGGACATTCTAAAAATGACATTTTAAAACTATATGCGGCCAATGCACCCTTTGGGAGCAATGTTGTAGGGCTGGAAGCGGCTTCATGGCGTTACTTTGGGCGTGGGCCGGAGGCTTTGTCATGGGGAGAAATGGCTACGCTGGCGGTATTGCCAAACAGCCCGGCGCTGGTCCATCCCGGTAAAAATTCGGCCAGGCTCATCAAAAAACGGAACGATCTGCTGGATAAGCTGGCTGTATTGGGGACCATAGACCAGGCTACGGCCAATTTATCCAAGCTTGAGCCTATTCCTGGTAAGCCACAGGCCCTGCCGCAATATGCCCCTCACCTGCTGAACCGCTTTAAAAGCGAGCAGGCATCCTTAAAAAATAAAGGAACAAGGATCAGCTCTACGCTGGATTACGATTTGCAGCTGAAGTTAAACGCCCTGCTTAAGCGCTACAACAACCGTTACCGGGCCAACGACATCAATAACATTGCTGCCCTGGTGCTGGATGTGAAAAAAGGTACCGTACTGAGTTATGTGGGGAATATCTATCAGCCTGAAAATAAGGAACTGGAAAGCCATGTGGACATGATCAGGGCGGCAAGGAGTCCGGGTAGCACCTTAAAACCCCTGCTGTATGCCAGTATGCTGAACGATGGGTTCATTTTACCGCGTACCCTGATACCGGATGTGCCCACCCAGATTGGGGGCTATTCGCCCCAGAATTACGATTTGGGTTATGACGGAGCTATTCCGGCCGACAGGGCCCTGAGCCGTTCTTTAAATATCCCTCCGGTGAAAATGCTGCAGACCTATAAATACCAGCGTTTTTACGATAAGCTGAAAAAACTGGGTTTCAGTACCTTGAACCGGCCGGCCGACCATTATGGCCTTTCGCTGATCCTGGGGGGCAGTGAGGTAACGATGTGGGACCTGGCCAGGACATATATGGGCATGGCCCGTACCTTAAACCATTTTAACGATTATAAAGGCCGGTATAACCCCCATGATTACGATGAACCGCTTTATATAAATGCCAGGCGGGATACGCGGTATGATGGTGATGAAACGCAGGTAAACTCGGTGTTCGACCATGGTTCGATCTGGAATGCCTTTAATGCCATGGAAGAACTGATGCGCCCTGGTGAAGAAGGTTTATGGGAACAGTTTTCGTCTTCGCAGCGGCTGGCCTGGAAAACCGGGACAAGTTTTGGTTTCAGGGATGCCTGGGCGGTTGGGCTAAACCCGGATTATGTGGTGTGTGTATGGGTGGGCAATGCCGATGGTGAAGGCCGCCCGGGCCTTACAGGGATTGATGCGGCAGCACCGGTACTGTTTGATATTTTTAAGCAGCTGCCGGCAGGAAAATGGTTCCGGACACCTAAAAACAAATTAAAAAAGATGCGTGTATGCCGGCAAAGCGGTTATAAGGCCGGCGAATATTGTGGGGATGTACTGGAAGAACTGGTTTCCCCGGCGGGAGAAAAAACAGTGCTTTGCCCCTACCATAAGCTGGTACACCTGGACAGGACAGGTACCTACAGGGTAACAGATGCATGTGAAGCACCTGCTGAGATGCAACACAGGGCCTGGTTTATATTGCCACCGGCAATGGAATACTATTATAAGATCAAGAACAGCGATTATAAAGTGCTGCCCCCCTTTAAGCCGGGTTGCGGGGATGTGGGCAGCAATTATGTGATGGAGATGATCTATCCGAAGAACAATGCCAGCATTTATGTACCGCTGGAGCTGGATGGGAGCCGCGGTAAAGTGGTGCTGAATGCGACCCACCGGGATGCGGACATAAAGATTTACTGGCATATAGACGGGGCATATGTGGCCACTACAAAAAACTATCACCAGCTGGCAGTGAGTCCGGCGCCCGGAAAACATACCCTGACCCTGGTAGATGAAAACGGGGAAAGGCTGGTGCAGACTTTTACCATTCTGGATAAGGAGAAAAACTAAGCTTCCGGTATGGGCTGATTGTGCAGCAGTGTGCGTTCCACGGCACCCATGGTGATGAGGTACTGAGCAATCATATAGCTGGCCATGATCCATACTCCTGAATGGCTGATGGGGCTTACAAATTTGTTATACGCTAAAATACCATCAGAAAACACGAAAAACAGCGCGCCAAAAAGGATGAGCTTAAAGCTGCTGCTGTTTACCCGCTGGTTGCGGAAACAGGCCATCATCATCATCATGCTGATGACCAGGATATAGACCATGACCGGGAGTTTCATGATGCCGAGCTGCGGCCTGAGGTAAAAATAAAAGCTGATGGCCAGTATTGCGCAGCAAAAAATAGCTATCCTTGCCCCTTTTTTGTCCAGTTCGGGGGCAGATTTAAAATCGAGATAAAAAGCACGGATATAAAAGAGGTGACAGAGCAGAAATGCGGCCAGTCCCCCTATAAAAAAGTTTTCGTTGCCTGCGGCATACATCAGCAATACATCGCCTGCCAGGGCAAAAACCAAGCCGGTGAATATCCGTTTGTGAAAGCGGCCCTTTAAGCGGGTGCTGACACTGAGCATGATGAGCAGGGAGATAACAATAAGGGGTTTGCTGAAAGCGGCAAGTGCTGTTGCGCTGTTCCATACTGACAGGAGCTGCAGGATAAAGACGAAGACAAACAGGAGATGAAACCAGGGGTGTTTTTTTAGCATTGTGACCTCTTCTTTTGTGATTTTGGTCAAAGCTATAAAAACTATAACTAAAAACAGCAGTTACAACCAGGTTATAACTGCTGTTTGATATAGATGGATACTATAGAAATCTGTTATTAAAAAGCTTAATAGCTTTTTTCTGTACGGTTGTTGCGTCTGAAGCCACCACCTGCAGCACCACCAGTGTTTGGTTTTTCCTGTGCTTCAGCAACTTTGATGCGGTTACCGTTGTAATCGCCGCCGTTCATGCGTTTGATTGCTTCTTTTGCCTCTTCTTCAACAGGCATTTCCACAAAACCAAAACCACGACTTTGACCAGTCTCACGATCTTTGATTATCCTAAGTGATTTTACTTGACCGAAATCACCAAATACGGCTGTTAATTCATCTTCCCCTACTTCTAAAGGAAGGCCTGTAATAAATATCTTCATTAATGTTTAAAAATTTGTACAAAAATAAGCATTTTTTCGCTTAAAATTCAATGTAAGTGTCAGTTATAAGTATAATTGTTGCGGTATCAACAATTAATTACAGATTTTGTTTGGCTGGTTTGTTACTGGGATGAGAAATTATTTTAAGTAAATATCAGGGTGTTAAAAAAATGTGGCAGGCATTTTGGGTGTCATTGTGTAAAAGTTTGTATTTTTAGGCTATTAACACGAGGCAGATTTGAATTTAATTATAAGAAAATTGTAAATTTTATTTTAAAAAGTAATATATTGAAACTTGGTTGACTTCAAGTTTTGTTTTCTGTGTTTATGATCTTAGCTTTGGGAAGTTTTACAAATTGACAAAATTGTTAATTTAGTCAGATAAAAAATGATGGGGTATTTATTAAATACAGGACAGATAATTCCTCATGTTACATAACAAAACAATATCAACTAAAAAGTTCTGTGATCTAAACATACAAGTACCAGCATGCGCAAAAAATTATACGATAGGATAGCAGCTTTTAAAGACGCTAACGCAATTAAGGAAAAGGGTCTATATCCTTATTTCCGTGCAATAGAATCAGGCCAGGATACAGAAGTGGTGATAGATGGGAAGAAGGTGCTGATGTTTGGCTCTAATTCCTATCTCGGTTTAACTAATCACCCTAAGATTAAAGAAGCCTCTAAAGCTGCAATAGACAAGTATGGTACCGGATGTGCGGGTTCGAGGTTTTTAAACGGGACACTGGATATCCATATTGAACTGGAAAAAAGGCTTGCTGCTTATGTGGGCAAGGAAGCCGCTGTATTGTTCAGTACAGGTTTTCAGGTAAACCTGGGTGTGATCTCCTGTTTACTGGATAGAAATGATTACCTGATTTTGGATGAATATGACCATGCCTCGATCATTGACGGCAGTCGTTTATCCTTTTCGAGGTCTATCAAATATGCCCACAACGATATGGACGACCTGCGCAAGAAACTGAGCCGTTTACCTGAAGACGCAGCCAAGCTGATTGTTGCGGATGGTATTTTCAGTATGGAGGGCGACCTGGTAAACCTGCCGGAAATTGTAAAAATAGCCAATGAATATGGCGCCAATATTATGATGGATGATGCCCATAGCCTGGGTGTGATTGGCTTTAACGGTGCGGGTACGGCTTCACATTTTGGCTTAACGGATGAGGTTGACCTGATTATGGGTACTTTTAGCAAGTCACTGGCTTCGCTGGGTGGTTTTATTGCCGGTACAGAAGAAACCATAGAATTTGTAAAACACCGGGCACGCTCTTTAATGTTTAGTGCCAGTATGCCTCCGGGTGCTGTTGCAAGTGTAATTGCTGCTTTGGACATCATTGAATCGGAGCCGGAGCGTATAGACAAGCTTTGGGCAAATACCAATTATGCCAAAAAACTACTGGTTGAGGCAGGCTTTGACATTGGTCATACCGACAGCCCGATCATTCCGGTTTACATCAGGGACAATGACAAAACCTTTATGGTAACAAATATCCTGAGTAACAACGGGATTTTTGTGAACCCTGTGGTATCCCCTGCTGTTCCTTCCGATTCTTCGCTGATCAGGTTCTCGCTGATGGCTACGCATACTTTTGAACAGATTGAAGAAGCCGTAGAAAAATTGTCGGCCGCTGCAAAAGAAGTGCAGGTAAAATCATTCCAGGAAACTATATAAAAATGACCAGAGGCTTAATTTACAGATTAAGCCTTTGTTTTTTATAAACATATCCCTCTAAACCAAATCTTAAACCAATGAAAGAAATTGTTGCCGTTAGCACCAAGAAACAGTTAGCAACATTTATAGATTTTCCACATGAGCTGTATAAAGCTGATCCGAACTATGTTCCGGAACTGTTTATTGCGCAGCGCGACCTTTTAACTACCCATCCTTTTCATAAACACTCTTCCTTGCAGTGTTTTTTGCTTTTTGATGGCGAAAAAGTGATCGGCAGGATTGCAGCCATCTTAAACAACAGCCACAATACCATGAACAATGCCAGTGACGGTTTTTTTGGTTTTTTTGATTGCATCAATGACCAGGAAGCGGCCGGTATGTTACTGGATACTGCAGCGAAATGGCTGAAGGATAAAGGGGTGAAAAATAAGATCATGGGCCCGGTTAACTTTTCTACCAATGAGTCCTGTGGTTTACTGATTGAAGGGTTTGACTCGCCACCCGTGGTGATGATGCCTTATAATGCCAGCTACTATCCCGACTTATTGGCGGGCTGGGGACTGAAAAAACAGGTTGACCTGATTGCATGGCGGTTTAACGGCGACAATTATGACGACCGCTCTGTAAAGCTGATAGACCGGCTGGAAGAACGTTTAAAGCGCAGTAACATTGTGATCCGTAAAATTAACCTGAAAAATTTTAAACAGGAAGCTGCTGCTTTGCGCGAGGTTTACAATAAGGCATGGGACAAGAACATGGGCTTTGTACCTTTAAATGACGAAGAGTTTGATTACCAGGCGAAAGACCTGAAGCTGGTGCTGGACCCTGATTTTTGCCTAGTGGCCGAGCAGGATGGCAAGCTGGTAGGTTTTGGTGCCGCTATTCCGGATATGAACCAGATCCAGATCAAAATTAAAAAAGGCCGGTTACTGCCTACCGGGATCTTTAAATTGCTGTTTGGCAAGAAAAAGGTGAAGGGCATCAGGATCTTGCTGCTGGGGGTAATTGATGGTTACCGTAAAATGGGCATTGAGGCCTGTATTTATGGCCGCATCATTAAGGCTTACCGTGCAAAAGGCATGGAATATGCCGAGGCTTCCTGGACCCTGGAGCATAACGACCTGGTGAACAATGCTATTATTGCCATTAAAGGCGACCCTTATAAGAAATACAGGATCTACGAACGGGAGATATGAGTAAAAAAAAGGTATTGATTACCGGTGCGAGCGGATTTGTGGGTTATCATTTGATTAAAGAAGCTTTAAAAGCAGATCTTGAAGTTTATGCGGCTGTACGCAACAGCAGTGATGTGGCACACCTGAAGGATTTTGACATCAGGTATACAGACCTGGATTATAGAGATGTGGAGGCTTTGAAAGCAGAGCTGGAAGAAAAACAATACCATTACATTATCCATGCGGCGGGTACCACCAAGGCCAAGACCAAAGCGGTATACGAGGAGATCAATGCAGGTTATACCAGGAACCTGGCCATTGCGGCAAGTACGGCCAATATCAGTTTAGAGAAATTTGTTTTTGTAAGCAGCCTGGCTGCACTGGGGCCGCTAAAACAACTATCGGGCGAAATCCAGGACGACAGTGCAGGACATCCGGTAACCAATTATGGCGCCAGTAAGCTGCTGGCCGAACAGTACCTGGCAGGCTTTAGTACCTTGCCTTTAGTGACCATCCGGCCTACAGCCGTTTACGGGCCCAGGGAAAAAGACCTGTTTATTTTGTTTGACAGCATCAATAAAGGGCTTGAGCCACATATTGGCCGTTTTGAGCAGCAGCTGAGTTTTGTGTATGTAAAAGACCTGGCCAGGGTGATTATTAAAGCCCTGCAGCTTCCTTTGGTCCACAAAGCCTATAACATTTCTGATGGGAAAATTTATAACAGATACGCCCTGGCCAATTACACCAAAAAGGCCTTAAACAAAAAAACCTTTAAGTTCCATTTACCTGTGCCCCTGGTAGCCTTTATGGCAGCTGTGATGGACCTTATTTATGCAGGCAGTAAAGATACACCCACTTTAAATAAAGAGAAGATGGCGGAACTGACCGCTGTTAACTGGGCCTGCAGCATAAAGAATGCCGAGGCCGACCTGGCTTATGTACCCGAGTACAACCTGGAAAAAGGGATAATGCAGACCCTTAAATGGTATAAACTGAACAACTGGCTGTAAGGTGCCGGACTAAGGTGCCGGGTTTTCCATTTGTTTGATGATCTTGTTTACCTCTGTTTCTGTAGCGCGCAGTTTGCCCTGGCAAAAGCCGATCAGGTCTGAGGCCCGTTTCACTTTTTCGGCCAGCACATCTACCGATACCGATTCTGTTTCTATTTCCAGTGCGATCTCTGTCAGCTCTTTATAAGCGCTTTCATAGGTTAAATTCGTCGTTTCCATCTATTGCTGATTTGGTAATTACTGTAGTTTTAATTTCTGTAGCCGCCAGGCGTACGGTAAGTTCGGTGCCTGCCTCAATATCTTCGGCATTGCCGGCAATTTTGCCCTTTACTTTAAGGATGGCAAAACCCTTGTTTAAGATGTTCTGGGGACTCATGAGTCGCACTACCGACTGAAAATGACCGATATACCCTCTTTTATTAGCAAAATACATCCGGTTGTAGGATTGTATATTGCCGATGAGGTTGCTGAGGTCTTTTTGCCGGTTGGAAAGGATGATCCTGGGGTTGCCAAGTACCATCCGCGAGAGGCTGATGATGTGGAGCTGCTGCTCATGCAGCAGGCCCCTGCTGGTACTGATGGTGGTTTGGTTGAGTTGTGCGAGCCGGTCCTTATGGTAATTGATGAGCTGATAGGTTTTAATGAGCATCATTTTTTGCATGCCCAGCAGGTTTTCTTCAAAGGCCCTGTTGTGTGCAATGATCAGTTCGGCTGCTTTTGTGGGCGTTTTTGTTGCCGTATGTGCCATTAAATCGGCAATGGTCTCATTTTTCTGGTGCCCGATACCTGTAATTACCGGTACAGGGAATTTGGCGATGGCCCGGCTGAGCTCGTAATTGTCGAAGATGAGGAAGTCGGTCTGTGCCCCTCCGCCCCTGATGATGACCAGGGTATCATAAGGTTTGCCCGACTGGAATACCTCTACAATTTTAGCCAGGAACTGTCTGGCATTGGCTTCGCCCTGCACCGGCGTAAAATAATCATCTATTATAAAATGGTAGCCAAAAGTATTGTTTTCCAGTGTATGTTTAAAATCCTGATAACCCGCAGAAGTGGCCGAAGAAATGACAGCTATACGCTGGAGTACCCGGTTTAGGGCCAGGCTGCCATTGCGGGTGAAATACTGTTCACCTGCTTTTTGTATAAAATCCGGATTTTCCCGGAGCAGGCGGGCCAGGGTTTCTTTGCGCTGCTGTTCAAAAAGGCCCAGGGTAAAGCTGGTATCTATATCGAGCAGGTTTAACTGCAGGCCGAATGCCGGGTTGTACTGCACAGCTACCTGTACCAGCACATTGATGTCGTTCTGGAACTTTTGTCCGGTTGCCTGTTCAAAATTGGAAATGTTAACCGATGCATTTCCCCAGGCCCTGCCGGCTATTTTGCTGAGGATCTTTGCAGAACCTTTGTCTTTCTCTACCAGTTCAAAATAATGGTAATTGGTTTGGGATTTATAGGTATGGCTGCTTATATCGGCAATAACCCAGAAGGTACGGTTGCCGAATACCCCATCTATGGCCTGTCTGATCTGTGTGGCCAGTTCAGAGAGCCTGATGGCTGCAGGGTTAGATGGATACGAGTGAACTTCCATTGGCATCAACATTCAGTAGGTGTTTTGTACCACACTTCAGTGCAAAGTTATTCTTTTGATGGCCTACAGGGAAATCAAAACATACCGGATAATCATATTCTTTTATTTTTTCGCTGACGATCTCGTAGGCCGTTCTGCCAAATTCATCGCCCGGATCTTCAGGCTTAATTTTAAAGCCGCCTACAATAAGGCCCTTTAGCTTGTCGAGTTTGCCACTGCGTTTCAGGTTCCAGAACATCCGGTCTATGCTGTACAGGTACTCGCCTGTATCTTCTACAAAAAGTATTTTACCATCTGTGTTAATGTCGGATGCACTGCCGGCAAGTGTTTCTATGATGCTGAGGTTGCCGCCGATGAGGCTGCCCTCTGCCCTGCCGTTCCTGTTGCCACTAACCGGCGGGGCGGTATATTTTACATCCTGCCCGCTGAGCACCTGTCTGATCGAAAGAATGGTCTCAATCTGTACGGGCTCGGCCAGCGACCAGTCGGACGGAAAGCTGTTGCACATTTTTGAATGTATGGAAGCTATATTGAGCTGCCTGTTGAGGTGGCAATGGAACACGGTAATGTCGCTAAAACCGATGACCCATTTGGGCTGTTGCTTAAACCTGCTAAAGTTGATCCGGTCAATGATCCTCACTGCCCCATATCCGCCCCTGGCACACATAATGGCCTTTACATTAGGATCATCCAGCATTTGCTGTAAATCGGCCGTACGTTCGTCATCCGTTCCGCCGAGGCTGAAATCGCGTTTGCCTATGGTATTTCCGATCTGGACTTTAAAACCCCAGCTTTCCATCAGCTGTACGGCTGGCTGTACCTGTTCGGTGGTGATATAACCTGCCGGGGAAGTGATGCCGATGGTATCACCTGGCTGCAGAAAAGGTGGTATTTTTATTTCTTTTGCCAGTTCAGCTGGCTTGGCCCATGCTTTAAAGGTGGTCATGGTTACGCCGGCTGTGGCCAGGAAAGAGAGGAAATGTTTACGGTTCATGTAAAAGCGGTTTGGACAGACAATTATAAGGCTTATTGGTGATAATTTTGGGAAATTTACTCAATCGTTTTCGTAATTTTTTTAGTGACAGGGCGAGATTTGTGACCTGATTGTATTTTAAGAAGGGTATATTTAGCTACGAACTTAGCCTTGTACAGGTTATTTATTTGTGCTATTGCTAACCAATTTTAACCAGATATAATGAAGAAGAACCTGATTGCTGTTTGTTGTTGTATACTTAGCGCACATTCGATTGCACAAACAAAAAAAGTGAACTTTATAGCTGATGCAGCACATCAAAAAGTGGATGTGTTGGTAGACGGCAAGCCTTTTACCAGTTTTTTATACCCGGATAACCTTGAAAAACCCATTCTTTATCCTTTAATTACAGCCAGCGGATTTACGGTAACGCGTGGTTTTCCTTTGGAAAAGCGTGGCAATGAACGTACTGACCACCCCCATCATGTAGGCTTGTGGCTGAACTACGAGAGTGTGAACGGCCTGGATTTCTGGAACAATTCCTATAACATCCCTGCAGACAAAAAATCGAAGTATGGCTGGATCAGAAATGTGAAGGTAGAAAAGCTGCAGGAAAATAAAAATAATGGATATTTAGTGTATTCGGCCAATTGGGAAAGACAGGATAAGCGGGTTTTGCTGAAAGAAGCCACTGTTTTTGAATTTAGCGGCACAGCTGGTACACGGACAATAGACCGGACCACTACCCTGACCGCCCAGCAGGATACTGTATATTTTAAAGACATTAAAGATGGCATGCTGGGTTTAAGGGTAACCAAGGAGCTGGAGCTGCCATCGGATAAAGAAGAGAGCTATACGGACAACAATGGGATTGTGACCAAAATATCGCCTGCCAAAAATGGGGCAAACGGTACTTACCTGACCAGTGAAGGGAAAAAAGGAAATGATGCCTGGGGAACAAGGGGTAAATGGTGTATGCTATATGGCCGGAAAGACGGTCAGCCGGTATCGATCACGATAATTGACCACCCTAAGAACCCGGGTTACCCTACCTATTGGCATGCCCGTGATTATGGCCTGTTTGCCGCCAATCCGCTTGGACAGGCTATTTTTAGCAATGGTAAGGAAAGTCTGAACCTGACTTTGAAACCGGGTGAATCGGTTACTTTCCGGTACCGGGTGCTGATTAGCTCTGGTCAGCAACAAACTGCGGCGGAACTGGACAAACAGGCGGCTGATTTCAGCAGTCAAAAGTCTTTTAAATTTTAACAGCGTAAACAATTAACCAAGAACAATAAACATTAATGAAAACCTCACAATTATTAATTTTAACAGGTTTGCTGTTTGGCAGCACCGCAGGTACTTTACAGGCACAAGGCGGGAAATGGCAAAACCTTTTTAACGGCAAAGACCTGAAGGGCTGGAAACAGTTAAATGGAAAGGCAAAATACGAAGTTGTAAACGGGGAAATCGTAGGTACTACGGTGCGCGATACGCCTAATTCTTTCCTGGCTACAGAGAAGAACTATGGTGATTTTATTTTTGAAGTAGAATTGCTGGTAGACAATTCCATGAACTCGGGCATACAGTTC
The DNA here is from genome assembly GCF_014200825.1 of Pedobacter sp. AK017. Classification (NCBI taxonomy): domain Bacteria; kingdom Pseudomonadati; phylum Bacteroidota; class Sphingobacteriia; order Sphingobacteriales; family Sphingobacteriaceae; genus Pedobacter; species Pedobacter sp. AK017. The sequence continues at coordinate 62,022 of NZ_JACHCW010000019.1, read as the reverse complement.
AGGAGTGAAAGTAAGGCCGACTATAAAGAAGGCAGGGTGCATGGTTATCAGATGGAGGTAGACCCTTCTGACAGGGCCTACAGTGGAGGCATTTATGATGAGGCCCGTCGTGGCTGGCTGTATCCGATGGACATTAACCCTGCAGGTAAAACAGCTTTTAAAAAGGGGGAATGGAACAAATACCACATCGAATGCATTGGCAATTCGATCAGGACCTGGGTAAATGGTGTGCCTACGGCTAATGTAGTTGACGATATGACCTCCTCAGGTTTTATTGCCCTGCAGGTACATGCTATTGGTAAAAATGATGAGCCGGGTAAACAGATCAGGTGGAGGAACATCCGTATCCAGACAGAAAACCTGAAGCCTGCAAAAGCAGACCATATATTTGTGGTGAACATGATCCCCAATAACCTGTCGCCTGCCGAAAAAGTAAACGGATACAGCCTGTTATGGGATGGTAAGACCAGTAATGGCTGGAAAGGTGCCTATAAGCCTGGTTTTCCTGAAAAGGGATGGGAGATTAAAGATGGGGTGCTGAGTGTACTGAAGTCCAATGGTGCGGAATCGACCAATGGCGGAGACATTGTAACGGTTAAACAATACGGTGCTTTTGAAATGAAGTTTGATTTTAAACTTACTGAAGGTGCAAATAGCGGGGTTAAGTATTTTGTTACCCTTACTGAAGGCAATAAAGGTTCGGCGATTGGGCTGGAGTATCAGATACTGGATGATGAGAGACATCCGGATGCCAAACTGGGCAAAAACGGTAACCGTACACTGGGTTCTTTGTATGACCTGATCACCAGCAAAAAAATACCCAATGCACAAAGGAAAATCGGCGAATGGAACAAAGGGGTAATTAAGGTATATCCCAACAATAAGGTTGAATATTATTTAAACGGATTTAAGATCCTTGAATATGTACGGGGATCGGCCGAGTTTGAGGCATTGGTTGCAGAAAGCAAATATAAGAACTGGAAAAATTTTGGTATGGCGCCTAAAGGCCATATCCTGCTCCAGGACCATGGCGACAGTGTATCCTTCAGAAGTATTAAATTAAAAGAACTATAAAATATTAGCGATCATGTTAGATTCAAGAAGAAAATTTATCAAACAATCTGCCATAGCCGCGGCAGGAACTTATTTGGGAACAATGGGTTTGAGCGCGAAGAGTTATGGAAATATTATTGGGGCCAACGACCGGGTAAGGGTTGGTGTGGTCGGTTTTTCTGACCGCTTTAAGAGTTCCCTCCTTCCCTCTTTTTTAAACCACAACAAAGAACTGAATTTTGACATTGTAGCGGTTTCTGACCTTTGGAATTACCGCAGGGGTTTGGGTGTAGAGCATTTGAAATCGAAATTTGGCCATGACATTACGGCCTGCCGCAACAATGATGAACTGTATGGTTTAAAGGATATTGATGCGGTGATTGTGAGTACTGCAGATTTTCAGCATGCTACCCACTGTGCCGAAGGCGTAAACAACAAATGTGATGTGTATTGCGAAAAGCCTTTTGCGGAGACGATGGAAGATGCACGTATGGCATTGAAGGCCGTTAAAGCTTCTAAACAGATTGTCCAGATTGGTTCTCAGCGCAGGAGCGGCAACAATTACAAGGCTGCCGAGCGCTTTATTAAGGATGGCAAGTTTGGCGACATTACCATGGTGGAGCTGAGCTGGAATGTGAACCAGCCGGGACGCTGGCGCAGGCCGGAGCTTGTGGCCATGCTGAAACAGGAGGATACCGACTGGAAGCGCTTTTTGATTAACCGCCCTTTTGAAGAATGGGATCCGCGTAAATATCTGGAATATCGTCTTTTCTGGCCGTATTCTTCGGGTATGCCCGGACAGTGGATGTCGCACCAGATTGATACTGTGCACTGGTTTACCGACCTGAAGCACCCAAGAAGTGTGGTGGCCAACGGGGGTATTTACCAGTGGAAAGATGGCCGCAGGAACTGGGACACCACCACAGCTGTATTTGATTATGGTAAGCCGAATGATCCTAACAATGGTTTCCAGGTGATATTTACTTCAAGGATGCACAATGGCGATGAGAACCCGGCAGAAATCTATTACTCGAACGGCGGTGAACTGAACCTGAACACGAATATGGTTTCACCTAAAGGTGGTTTAACTGCAAAAGCTGCTGCAGCCATGAACATGAAGCCAAACCTGTTGCCTGAGTTGAAGCTGAGTGACATGACGGAGAAAGTTGCTGCATCGGCCGATACCGGCGGCGATAAGCTGACCTCTGCACATATGCGCAACTGGATGGAATGTGTGAGGAGCAGAAAGCAGACCAATGCGCCTGTTGAGGCTGGATATTATCATTCTATTGCGAACATTATGACTAATGCTGCAGTGAGGACGGGTAAGAAAGCAGTGTTTGATGAGAAAACGCAGGAAGTAATGGTAGATGGGAAGGTGTTTAAGTACTAATTTGAAATTTTTAATGACTCTTCATCAGCTGCATAATTGCGCTGAAGAAGCGCAAAGATGCCAGGCTGCTTCTGAGCATTAGAAAATTTCAGGTAGTGTTTAAACAAAAAGAAGTATATAAATAAAGCGGGCTGTTCATTTGAACAGCCCGCTTTATTTATATTGCTTATCTAATTTTAAAACCTTACCAGAAGGCAGAATAAAGTGCCACCAGCATGGCCACAATAATCAATGCCCCTACTGCAAATGAAGTGGAAACGCGAAACATTTTCGGATCTACTTCCAGTCCGTTAGGGATGATGCCGTTTCTGTTTTCATAGATACTGATGAAATACATACCGATTACACATACGGCAAATACGATCAGCATCCTGTCCATAAATGGCATTTCAAATACACCTGCAGAATTGGCTACTGCCCATCCGTATTCATGTAAGAAGGAAAGATCTACCCATCCCGGCAGGAACTTAAGGAGCACGGAAACAATAAAGCCGCCTACCGTGGCAAATAAGGCTGCGTTTGAAGTGGTCTTTTTCCAGAAAAAGCCCAGGATGAACATGGCAAAAATACCCGGAGACACAAAACCTGTATATTCCTGAATGTACTGGAAGCCCTGTTTACCCTCGCCCATTAAGGCATCACCAACAATTAATGAAAGCACTACGGCCAGCAGCATGGATACGATTACCGTAATTTTCCCTACGTTGACCAATGTACCTTCCCCAGCATTGGTGTTGAAGGCTTTTTTATAGATATCTAATGTAAATATGGTGGCAATGCTGTTGGCTTTTCCGGCAAGGGAAGCAACGATGGCAGCGGTTAAGGCGGCAAATGACAAACCTTTTAAACCGATGGGCAATAAGCCCAGTAAGGCCGGATACGCTTTGTTGGGATCCTGTACACCTGAAGAGGTAAGCAGATCGCTGCCGCTGATACCCGGGATTTTCTCTTTAATGATATAATATACTGCTATACCTGGGATAACAACAATAACCGGCATCAGCATTTTAAGGAAGGCGGCAAACAAAAGGCCTGATCTGGCAACGGGCAGGGATGCACCCAGTGCCCTTTGGGTAATGTACTGGTTACAGCCCCAATAGCTCAGGTTGGCAATCCACATACCTCCAATCAATACGCTGAGTCCCGGAAGGTCCATATAATTGGGATCGTCCTTTTTAAAGATGAGGTGGAAATGCTCGGAGGCCCCATCGGTGAGGATGGCAAAGCCTTTTACGATACCCTGCTGACCTGAGATCAGGTTGAGGGCAATATAAGTGGCTACCAGACCGCCCAGTACCAGGAAGAATACCTGGATCACATCGGTATAGCCGATGACCTTCATCCCCCCCAGGGTAATGATGATGGCAAAAACCGCCAGGCCAAGGATACATGCGGTGATGTTTAACCCGGATATACCACTGATGGCCAGTGCACCGAGGTACAGGATAGACATCAGGTTAACCACTATATACAGCATGAGCCAGAATACAGCCATGATCATGGCTACTTTTTCGTTGTAACGCTGACTTAAAAACTGGGGCATGGTAAAGATCTTGTTCTTCAGGTAAACCGGCATAAAGAACACGGCCACAATGATCAATGTTGCTGCAGCCATCCATTCGTAGGCCGAAATGGCCAGTCCGAGTTTAAATCCGGAGCCACTCATCCCGATCATCTGTTCGGCAGAGATATTTGAGGCAATCAGCGAGGCGCCAATGGCCCACCAGGTGAGCGAACCCTCGGCAAGAAAATAATCTTTTGAATCGGCAGCAGCTGATTTCTTTTTATAATAGATCCAGAAACCGTAGCTGGATACTATTAAAAAATAAACTAGAAATACGATGTAATCGTATTTGTGGAGTGTGTTCATGGTCGTTTATATTGATTATATGGTTAAAATGTAAATATTTATTGGATTTTGGTTTTGCATAAGGAGATTAAGCCAATATGGTAAACAACAATGCCAAATTCTTTAATTATTTTAATGAATTGATATAAGCTGCAATTTTTAGCCCGTCTGCTTTGGAAACCTGGGGCATTGGCGGCATTTCTGTGGCATAGCCCGGCCAGTTCTCTGGCTTAGGGTTATGGATGAGCTGCAGGATCTTTTCATTGGAATAGTTTCGTTTTGCCACATCAGCAAAGGCTGGTCCGACCTGCTTTTTTACAGGGTTGTGGCAGGCCAGACAGGTATAGCTGGCGAGCAGGCCTTTTACCTCATTATAGGTAGGTGCCCTGGCACTGGCCACAGCTTTTGTTTCAACTGTTTTTTTGGCGGCTGTTTCGGGTTTTGCTTTGCTGTCTGCAGTTCCTTTTTTTGTCTTTGCAGCAGGTGCGACACTGGCTACAGGATCATTTGCCGAATTTTTGGTACTGAGCTCACTGATTGCCAGTTTTTCTCCGGAAGGAATGTTGTTTAAGGTATAGTATGCTACAGGATGCACCACAGAATAGAAGTTTTGCTTTTCGCGGATACCGTTTACATAAATGGTATGGATATAGTACTGGCGGAGGTTGTCGACCACAATCCGGGCCTTTAAACCGTCGGCCGAGACTTTAACGCCTTTTATTTTTAAGGTTTCTTTATTTACAGGTGGTGAACCATATACCGGCTGGTATTTGTAGATAAAGCTTTCTACGTTGTATGAGGCAATGTCCTGTGCTGATTTCAGATCGACCGGGCTGGTGAACTCTATTTCAAAACCATCGGGCATGGCCCTTACGGCCTTCATTTCAAAAGGTATTTTGTTGTTGTATACCAGACGTTCGAGGCCTTCGTTGGCATCGCCAGCGGAGCCCCATCCACGGTTGGTTTCGCCAACAAACAAAGAGCCATCCTGGCCCCAGGCCATTCTTAGCACACCGGAACGGAAGCCTGCCCTGAACAGAAATGCTGCTCCCTGCTCTTCTCCGTTAACTTTTTCCATAAAGACCCTTGAGATAATGCTCATGCCCTGGTCGCCAATTAACAATTGTCCTTCAAAGGGGCCAAAATTGCCTTTAGGGATTTTTACCGGTTCGGATGTGGATATGCCCAGGATGCCGTAAGGCAACCATACTGCGGGTAAACGCAGATCAGGAAAAACTTTCTTCATGTCGAAGAGTGTTTTAAAGTTTTCGTTTACCCTGTTCTCAGGTTTAAGGTATTTACCATTGTCGTCTTTTATCCTTCTTTCATCCATTTTGGAATAGAAAAATTCGGAAGAGAGCTTTAAAGGAGAATCGTTCCTTTTGGTCCAGATCAGACTGGCGGGATGGCCCATAAAATCTCCTTCATTTACTTTCCAGATGCCACCGGAGCCTACCCAGTCGCCCTGGTTCTCTGTATAATACAATTGTCCGTCAATCACATTTAAGCCTGCCGGAGAGCGCATACCTGCAGCCCAGGGCCTCATTTTACCATCTTCGGTGATGTTCATGGCCCATCCGCGCATGGGTACCCTGCTTTCTGCACGCCACCATTCCTGACTGCCAAAGGCAACATTGCCCGTAACGAAGAAAGAGCCATCGGGTGCTATTTTGGGGCCGAAGCTATATTCATGGTAATGTCCGCTTAAGGGCCAGGCATAAATGGTTTCATATACATCGGCTTTGCCGTCCATATTTTTATCTATGAGTTTGGTCAGTTCTCCCCTTTGGGCTACATAAAAAGCCCCGTCTTTATAGGCAAGCCCAAGGATTTCATGCAAACCGGTTGCGAATTTGCGGAAATAAGGCTGGCTGCCGGTTGGATTTTCTACTATGAATACATCGCCCCTGCGGGTGGATATGCCCAGGTCGCCATTGGGCAGGGTAACCAGTCCCCCTACTTCCAATATGGTACCTTCCGGTACCCTTACTTTCATTATTTTAAAAAAATCTTCTTCTTTTGGTGTTTCCTGGGCTCCTGCTGTTGTAAAACTGAAGCTCAAAGCCAGCATGGCCAGCATTTTATAAGTACGTTTCATAATTTGTTAAGCCGCATTAGAATGAGATGGAATATTTTAATTTGCTACCCAGTAAGATGATCATTTCTTTTTTGCCATCCGCATCCCTGATGATGGGTTTGGCCGTTGTTTCGTTAAGATCAAGGTAAAAAGACTGCCCGTCTACCAGGTAAAGCCCATTTGAAAGTTCCTGGATATCGGCTGCACTGGCCAGTAAAACATAGAGGTTTGCTAATGGTTTATCTATGCTTAAGGTTCTGATGAGGCCCTGGCCATCCTGGCTTACTTTAATGGCATCTGTAACCTGTGCGCCGTAAATGTTGTATTTGAATTCGGGCCGGTCTTCCGCGTCCATCACATAACCTTTGGTACGGAAACCTGTTCCGGTACTGTCTGCCGGCCAGGTATCTTTCGTACTGTTCAGCTGAGCTACCGCAGGGATCAGCTTAGTGCTGAACAAGGTTACTGCCCCACGGGGCTTGGAGGTGCCGTTGCCCCTGCCATCCCACATTGGAGTGGCGTCTACAAAATTGCCACGCCATCCGTATACCAGCAGGCCATTGTCGAGATCGTAACTGTAATGTACCTGTTTAGGGCTGCCAACAGATATGGCATGTACCACCCTGAGTCCGGGAAGGACATCTACAAAACTGCGGATCATGGTATTGACAGCTGCATCTATAAAGATGGGGTCGGGCGCGGGCTTACCTTTTTGAACGGCATTGGACTGATTGCCGGGCAGCTTTGATATTTTAATGTTCTTAAAAGCGACCGGACCATGATCACCCTGAAAACGAAGGGGGCCTGTTGCTTTTTCCTGCCCCATGGCACCTCTTGTAGGACCAAACAGTTCCACATTGTCCTGAATAAGCACTCCGTTTAAAGTGATACCGAGTATTCTGGCATTTGCTGTCTTTATGCCCGATGGATTGAACTGAGCTGCCTGAAAGGCAATTTTAAGGTGCTGCCATAAGCCGGGGGCCCTGGCTACATTCTGACGGGGGGCATATCCCCCATAACCTTTCTGACCTTCAGGTTTGCTTTCATCCCAGCGTTCGTAAATGCCGCCATTATCGGCAGATGTTGGGTTGGTTACCGCCCAGGAATCCCTAAGCTGGATTTCGTAATTTCCCTGTAAATAGATGCCGGAGTTGGAACCCCTGGCCATGAGGTAATCCAGTTCCAGTACGATGTTGCCATGCTGGGCTTTGGTAAACAGATCAGCTCCCTGAGCTTTCTTTTCGGGGTTGTTGACAAGGATACCGGTTCCTGGTGTGATTTTTAAGGAATTGTCGGCCTTCAGGTCGGCTGTAACTTTACTGGCCGTTGTCCAGCTTTTGGCTGGGGCATTAAACGCAGACAGCTCATTGAGGCTGATTTCGGGCAGATCGGTGAGTTCCTGTCCGAAGGTTAAAGTGGTTCCAAACAGCCACAAAAATGCAGTTGTTCCAAACTTTAAAACGTTTAGGTTCATATTGGTGTGTATGGTTTATTAAATAAATGTAACAAAATCCTCTCTTGCGAGACAAATTTTTGAAAAATGATTTTGTTATACGTTTTTAGTTAAACCGAATAAAAGCTGGTTTAAAGTGTTTTTAAAGCTGTTTTTTGTGCTATGAAATGTGGAAAATAATATTGTACTTTTTACACTAACTGCCATTTTTAGGAGAAATGTGCTGCTTTGTCCGGTAAAAAAACTGAAGGTAAACCAGGGCAATCAGTGTAATGCCTGTACAGCAGTAAAAAGTTACAGGGATCATGCGGATATTGTCTATAAACAACCAGCCGGCAAGGAGTGCACCCAAACCAATACCAGCTTCGAGGGCAATGTACATGGTGGCCATGGCCTTACCCCTTTGTGTGGGTTCGCTCAGGTCTACCGTCCAGGCCGTTGCTGTTGGCGAGAGCATACCTGTAGCCACCCCATATAAAGCAGATGCCATCATCAGGGTAAAAGAAGAACTGGCTATGGCGATCAGCATCAGGGATACAGCCAGCAGGCCGAGGGATATTCTTAAAATGAGTGTACGGCCATACCTGTCGGATGCCTTACCGGCCACAAAGCGGATCAATAAAGAAGTGAGCGTAAAAACCATAAAGAACAGACCTTTGTTACTGGTGCCCAGGTGTGCACTCCAATCGGATATGACCGTGAGTATGGCGCCATAGCTGATGTAACTTAAAAAGATGATCACCACGGCCGGGATCACCCGCCACTCAATGATGTCTTTTTTATTGATCTTTAAATGTGCTGCGCGGAATTTTTGTTTGCCTGGCAGGGTTTCTTTCATGTTGGCCAGGATAACAATGGAAAGCAGGGCAAATAAAGAAGAACAGTAAAACAGCACATTGATGCTGTAATGATCGGTGATGGTACTGCCAATTGCGGGACCAATGGCCAGGCCGGTGCTAAAACATACACCATGTACCCCCATCGCCTCGCCCCATTTTCCGGGAGGAACCAGATCGGCCACATAGGCGGCCGTAGCGGTAGGCTTAAAGCCTGTAGAGAAACCATGGATTAACCTGAGGAACAGAAATCCGGCAATGGTAGTGAGGAGCGGATAAAGAAAACCGCATAAAAAACAAACCAGTGAGCCCACTGCCATTACCGGTACACGGCCAATGGTATCCGTGAGTTTACCACTGAAAGGTCTGGATATTCCGGCAGTGAGTGTAAACAGTGCAATAATGAGCCCTTTGTACGCTGCGCCCCCCATTGCGGTTAAATAAGCAGGAAGTTCGGGGATGAGCATATTAAAGCTGGCAGAAAAAAGGAAAGAGCTTAAACAAACGAGACCGAACTGAAGGGTATAAATTGAATGGGAAGATGGCTGCATGAAAGGGATAAATATCGGGCCAAAGATAAAGCTTTAATTTGTTACTTGTGGCTAAGTGATTATTGATATCTTAGTAGAGACCAATATATACGCAAACATTAATTGATGAAGACATTATTTACATTGACACTTTCAGGGATTACCTTCCTGCTGCTGTTCCTGTTTGGACCTGCTCCTACAGCTGAAAAACGTTTTGAACAACCCGGGATTGTACAGCATCCATTGAATATAGATACACCGGACCAGCGCAGATTTGTGAAGGTTGACCTGGTAAAAGGAAAGTTTACCGAGCCTACGGAAATGGCGGTACTGCCCAATCTGGATATCCTTGTAGCACAGCGCAGGGGCGAAATTATGCTTTATAAGCAGCAGAGCAGGACTTTAAAAGAAGTACTTAAGCTGGATGTTTACTTTAAAACCACGGTATCGAATGTAAATGCTGAAGAAGGTTTGCTGGGCATTGCCCCTGATCCGAACTTTGCCGCAAACCAGTACATATATGTTTTTTACAGTCCCTTTAAAACTTCAGTAAACCGTTTGTCGCGTTTTAAACTGGTTAACGACCGGATCAACCCGGCTTCAGAAAAGAAGGTCCTGGAGTTTTATTCGCAGAGAGAGATCTGCTGCCATACTGGTGGCTCTATTGCTTTTGGGCCGGATGGCCTGTTGTATGTATCTACGGGCGACAATTCCACTCCTTTCGATGTGCCTAAACAAACCTATGTGAATAAGGGCTATGCGCCTTTGGACAACCGTCCCGGATTACATCAATATGATGCCCGCAGATCGGCAGGGAATACCAATGACCTTAGGGGTAAAATATTGAGGATTAGGGTAAATGCTGATGGTACTTATAGTATTCCTGATGGTAATCTGTTTCCAAAAAATGAACCTAAAACCAAGCCTGAGATTTATGTAATGGGTGACAGGAATCCTTACAGGATATCGGTAGACCAGAAAACAGGCTTTTTATACTGGGGCGAGGTTGGGCCGGATGCCTCTGCAGATAATGAACTGAGGGGCCCAAGGGGTTATGATGAAATTAACCAGGCCCGGAAGGCCGGGAATTTTGGCTGGCCTTTATTTATTGCGAACAATTATCCTTATAGGGCCTTTGATTATACGAATGGACAAAGCGGGGCGGCTTTTGATGCTTTGGCGCCGGTGAACAACTCGCCTAACAATACCGGTTTAACCCAACTGCCAAAAGCAGAGCCAGCTTATATCTGGTATGCCTACGGGGCTTCATCCGAATTTCCACAGGTAGGCGCAGGTGGGCGGACAGCTATGGCGGGCCCGGTGTACCATACCAAGACTGGACTGAACCCTTATCCGGCTTATTACAATGGCAAGCTGATCATTTATGATTGGGTAAGGGGTTGGGTAAAAGCCGTAAGTATGTCGCCCGAAGGTGATTACCTGGGTATGGAACCCTTTCTGAGCAATATCTCCCTTTCTGCCCCTATTGACATGGAATTAGGCCCGGATGGTAAATTATATGTTCTGGAGTATGGTAAGGGCTGGTTTACCAAAAACCCGGATGCAGGTATTTCGAGGATTGATTACCTTAAGGGGAACCGTCCTCCGGTGATGGAAAAATTTGAAGTGCTGCAAACGAGCGGTTTGTTGCCTTATAAGCTGCTGGCGAGCGTAAAAGCCAACGATCCGGATGGCGATGCCCTTACTTATGTATGGAGCCTGGGCAAAGGGGTTAAAAAAACAACCAATAAGCCGGAGCTGGAATATACTTTTACAAAGGCCGGGGAATATCCGGTTAGTGTGAAGGTGGTTGATGCCTCAGGTGCTGCTGTTTCCAGTAATGTTGTCCCTGTTTTTGCGGGGAATGAACAACCAAAGATTGACATTCAGCTTTCCGGAAACAAAAGTTTTTATTTTCCCGGCATACCTGTTGACTATAAGGTATTGGTTTCGGATAAGGGGGCAGCAGTTCATAAAAACAGGGTATACATCTCCAGTACGTATACAGAAGGGCTGGACCTGGCCGGTGCCCAGCTTGGGCACCAGGAAGCCGCACAAACCCTGGTGGGCAAATCTTTAATGCTGAAAGCAGATTGCAGTACCTGCCATAAAATTGCGGCAACCTCCATAGGCCCTGCGTTTACCAGGGTTTCGGCTAAATACCAGCAGAACAATAAAGCGGTAACTTACCTTAGCGGTAAAGTGATGAAGGGAAGCAGTGGTGTATGGGGTGAAGTGCCTATGCCTGCACACGCTACCATGAAGGAAACAGAAGTAAGACAGATTGTAGAATGGATCATGTCGCTGGCCGCAAAAGCCAGTGGGGCCCCTTCCCTGCCTATGCAGGGTAAAATTGTACCTCCGGCTACGGTAAATACCAATAAACCGGTGCTGAGCCTAAAGGCTACTTATGCAGATATGGGCATGGCCGGCGTAAGGTCGTTGAGCAGCACCAGTGTAGTTAACCTGCGCAGTAATGTCATTGATGTAAAGGATATTACTGATATTTCACAGTTTTCGCGCCGTGACATTTCTGGTGAGATAGAATTGCTTTTGCCAAAAAATACGGGCTGGATTAAGTTGAAACAAATTGATCTTAAGGGGATTACTTCTTTTTTACCACAGGTTAAAACCATGGCGCAGGAAGTAGATTATGAAGTAGAGATGAAACTGGATAACCAGAATGGGGTATCGGTAGGTAAGGGCCTGCTCTCTGGAAAAAGTATTGCTGTTGATGCGGTTGCCGATGGAAAGTTGCATGATGTTTTTATCACTTTTAAAGGAACAACGAAGGATATAAAGGAGAGGCCGTTGCTGCAAGAGGTTGTTTTAAAAGGAAAAGGGTCGAAATAAGGGTCAAAATAAGCCATTCTGTTCAGCGTCTGGAACAAGTGGCGCTGAAGGGCGCCAATTATTCCTAGGTCGCTTCACAGAAGGCATATTTTGTTTCAAGCATGGCGGATAGGAATATCTCTATTATTTCTTAAGTGATACACTCGCTATTCAAACAAAATATGCCTTTTGTTTCAAGCATGGCGGATGGTAATATCTCTACTATTTCTTAAGTGATACACTCGCTATTCAAACAAAATATGCCTTTTGTTTCAAGCATGGCGGATGGTAATATCTCTACTATTTCTTAAGTGATACACTTGCCATTCAAACAAAATATGCCTTCTGTGAAGCGACCTAGGTGCTCTTTGCTCCCCTTCAGGAGCCTAAGAGATGCCAGACGCTGAACAGAATGGCTTATTTTGACCCTTATTTTGACTTCCCATTCAGATTGATCACCGCCCCCAATGTAAATATAGAATTACCAGCGTTCATGTACTTCCTGCTGTTGAGGCCAAAAGTACCGCTTGTGGTGTATTGTAACTGTACGATATCACTTAAGCGCATCCTGGTAAAAAAGATAGGTTCTATGAAGGTATTGCTTTCCCTGGGTTGACCCATGGAGTTGCGCATAAATGTCTTCATGTCCAGGCTGCTGATTCGCAATGCGGTTCCATAATTAAGGGGGTAGTTCTTTCCAAAAAGACGCAGGTTGTTGTTCTTTTTGGAGCTGTAGTTGACCTGAAGAAAGGTCTTGTTATAAGTAACTTCTTCTATATCGGTATGGCTGAGTGCACCGTTATCATCAAAAGTTCTGAAGGTACGGTCTGTACGCCCGCCGCCGTAACCTACATATACTTCTATGATCCTGTTGTCATCCGGACCAAAAGTATCAAACCAGCCCCCTCCGATCTCTACCAGTTTATGTCTGTAATCTTTACTTTCCCTTTCTCTGTTCATATAAGAGCCGCTGAACAGTACACCGATATGATTTGATACTGCATACGCCCCATTGATGCTGGTGTTTAGTCGGGATGATATATGTAAGCCGCCACTAAATTCACCTTTCTGACTAAGCATTGGTGTATTGGGCACATTGGGCATATACATGGAAGAACAGGAACTCATAAAGATTACAGCTATAAAAAGAGGCAGTCTGAAGTTTTTAATCATAAATGGAATACTTTGCTTACATTAACGTTTGTCGTCTGTTTTTGGTGCTGCAAGGTATTATTTTTTTATGGATCTGCTACCAGCTGTCGGTTCTGAACGGTGCAGCAGGTAAACCTTCTGCATTGTATAAATTACCCTCAGCTCTGTCTTTAAAAGCATATCTTACTGCTACGGGGCTTTTTACTTCATCACTTTGTACCACTACGGTTTTCCCGGAAATGGTTGCTGCGGCCGGATGAAATACTTGATCTGCACCTGCAATTTCAAAGGAAATGAGCGGCTTGTTATAGGCTGTAAGGCCAATAGGGATTTCGCTGAAACTTACAATGGCCTTATTGTCGCTGATCTTTAAAGATTGATATACCGGGCCTGAATACGCCACTCCTTTTTTTCCATAAGTTTTATTCAATGCCCAGTAAAGCAGTCGTTTGCTAATAATTGTTTTATCGGGCGGATGAATGGTGGTCTGGCTGCCTGCATCTACACTCACTGCCATTCCTGAATTGGGGATCAGCTGCATCGCTTTTGCCTGCTTTTCATAGATTACCGGAAGTTTATCCTTGCCATTCGGATAAGCGTTTGGCGCCAGTTGCACGTAATAAAATGAAAAATCGCCACATCCCCATATCGAACGCCACTCCTTTACCATGGCTTCCATTTTTTTGTCATAGGTATCGGGCGTAAACCAGTTGTTTTCACCCTGGTACCAAAGGGCACCTTTGATATTGAAGCCAACAATTGGATTGATCATGGCATTGAACAATACAAAAGGTTCATTCTTGATCATTTTAACTGTATCAGCCGGGATTTTAACATCTGTAAAACCGGCAAAGCTCTTTTTGTCCATCCAGGCTTCGATGATGGTACCCCCATAAGCAGACTGGATAATGCCTACCGGAACCTTTAACTTTTGCTGTAACATGCGTGCAAACTGGTAACCCACTGCGCTGAATTGTCCGGTGGTTTCGGAATTGCTGTGCTCCCATTTGGCATTTAACTCCGTTAGCGGGGTTCTGGACATATTTTTTTCAATTCTGAACAACCTTACTCCCGGTTCATCGGCATCAGTTAACAATTCGTTAGAATTGGTGATGGGTTGATTGCCAAAGCCTTTTACAGGCATTTCCATATTGGATTGTCCCGAACAAAGCCATACTTCACCGATCAGGATATCATTCAGGACCAGTTTTTCTCCGTCATTAAATGTAATGGTATACGGGCCGCCTGCTTTTGGTGTTGGAACAGAAAGTTTCCAGGAACCATCTTTTGTGGTTGTGGCGAGGTATGCTTTCTGGTTCCATGAAGTGGTTATGGTGACCTTTGAGCCAGCTTTTGCCTTGCCCCAAAGTGCTACATTGCTTTGTTGCTGAAGTACCATTCCGCTGGATATGATGGCCGGCAGGGTAACTTTTGAAAAAGTGTTTAAAGAAAAAAGTAAAGCTGTACACAGTAACAGCAAAAATTTTGATGGTTTCATGTGTGTGATCAGGTTGTTATCTGGTTAAAATTTTAATGTTGTACAATATATGGAATTTGCCAAATATTACGGGTGCGTAAACAAATAATTAAATCCACTAACCGGAACGGGTCAGGAATTGCTGTTTTTGAGCTTTATTGCAAATAATAGCCAGGTGGCTAATAGCATAACTACAGCTGAGATTTGGTAAACAATGGAAAGGTCTACCTGGGCATCTTTTAATGCTCCGCCAGCGTAAACCATCAGTCCGCCTACAATTGTGCTTAAAAAGTTAAGAAAGCCATAGCCCGTTGCAATATACCGTCCATCGGCTATCTGCCGTAATATGGGCATCATATTGGCATCATTAAATCCCCTGGCCAGGCCGAAGATGAGCATGGCCAGGATTGCGATGCTAAAAATGCTGGTTGAGGCCATTAGAAATAAGAATGGTGCACCCAAGGTAAACCCAATAATGAGGATGTAGAGTCGGCCGCGGTTGTTTTTCCTTGTCCACCTGTCGGCCAGTATGCCCCCCACAATTACACCTATAAAAGAACCGATCTGGATATAACCCGTTGCAGAAATGCCGGCTTCGCCGAGGTTAAGGTTGAAATGATCTTTGAGAAAGGTTGGCAGCCAGCCGTAAACCAGCCAGTTTACGATACCAAGAACGGCAAAATAGATGAGGAGGATGAGGAAAGAGGCTTCGCTGAACAAGACTTTCAAGGCACCGGTAAGACTAATGCCAGTGGTTTGGGTACTTGTTTCTGCTGTTTCTGCGGAAGCTTTCTGGTCTTTTAAAATGTATAAAAGTATCAAAGAATACACAATCCCTACTGCTCCAAAAATATGGAAGCCAGAACGCCAGCCCCATAGTTCTGCGATGTAACCGCCAAGACCGCCCAGGGCAAGGCCGGCATATAAACCGCTCATGTGTAATCCGGTTGCCAGTGAACGTGTGCGACCTTTATGGTAATCAGTGATCAGGGCAAGGGCTGCCGGTATATAACAGGCTTCACTTACCCCCATTAAGAAACGGGCTGCCAGCATTTCATGAAATGAAGTGGCATAGCCTGTCCAGATGGTTACGGCCGACCAGACCATTACGCTGAACACGATAACTTTTTTTCTGCTGTACCTGTCGGCGAAAAAACCACCAAAAGGGCTCAGTATACCGTAAGACCAGAGGAATACCGATGTAAGTAAGCCAAATTGCGCATCAGATAAATTGAAATCGGCAACAATCGGATCGCGCATAGAAGTGATCAGGATGCGGTCGAGGTAATTTAAAAAGGCCACAATCCATAGCAGGGCGACAATGAGCCATGCGTAAAAGGAAACGGTTTGTCCGGAATTCTTCATGATCAGGTTTTAATTTGGTTAGTGTTTAATGGTTTTATACATCAATACTTTAGGTGTACGTACTGCAGGTTTTACTTCACCTCCGGGAATGACCACATTTCCGTTCCAAATGGTTAAGGTAGTGGTTACCGGCGCTGGTGCCGGAATCTGATCTGCTACTGACCAGGTATTGGTAAGCGGACTATAGCTCAGCACCTGTTTTGAAAAGCCGGGGTGTTTTTCTCTTGGTAGAGCGGCATCGGCGGCGGCCTTACCATCATCGCCACCAAATATGCGGAGGCTGTTTTCGGTGGCATAAGCCGTACCCGGGGCCGCAGTTACGGCCGAAGGAAGGTCGGCAATCTTTTTCCAGCCGGTTTTAGGGCTGTACTGATAAGCATCTTTAAGGTAATTTCTTACCCCGTGTACCAGTTCGGCACCGCTGAACAGGTAAAATTTACCGTCCAGGGCACCGGCAACTGCAAACATGCGGGCCGGGCCTGGCCAGGTTTCAAGTTTTTTCCATGCCATGTTTTTGGCGGAAAGATCCATTGCCCAGAAGTTATCTCCGGCATTTTGGGCATCGGGGCTTTCGATGCCGCCGGCGATGTAAATGGTATTGCCGAGGAGTACCCCCGAGGTATTGGCGATGGGTTTAGGCAATACGGGCAGGGTTGTTATGCTGAGTTTGTCCTTATTGAATTTTAACATGGATACGTCGGCATAATGACCTTTTTCATTACTACCGCCAATGATGATAAAGCTATCTTTCCAGGTGATGGAAAGGCCATAGCCCAATGAATGAGGTAGCTTTCCGACCAGTTTCCATTTGCCATCAGGTTTTTGAAGGGCAAATATATGATCGTGCCATGCTTTTTTAGAGCCTGTCCATGGTGCACCACCATCGGGGAAGTTTGCACCACCAGCCACCAGTAACGTACCATTTGAAACCCCGGCAAAAGAGCCGGCAAAGCCAATGGGATCGGGAATGGGGGGAAGTTCAGACCAGCCGGAATCAGATTTGGCAGTTTGCGCTACACCTCTGCTTAGCATTGTAGACATCAGGATCAGCAATAGAAATAGATAGACCGGTTTATTCATGGCATTGCAAGGCCTCTTTTACCACTTTAAAAAAGCCGATACCTTCAAGTGCCGATCTGAAACTGTCAGCATCTTTATCTGACAGTGGTTCAAGGGGCAGGCGGCATTTACCTAAATCAAAGCCTTCCATTTTCATCAATGCCCGCTGCGCAGGGATTGGCGGGAATTTTACCAGTTCGCGTACCATGTTTACTGCATTCATATGGACTGCTGCGGCTTCTTCGTTCAGGCCATCTTCGTACATTTTCATTACTTTTAAATACAGGGGTGCTGCAAAGGTATAGGTACTGCCTATGGCTCCTTTTGCACCAACAGCCAGTGCAGGGAGCAGCATTTCATCGTAGCCAAACAGGATATCGAATTTACCGTTCTTATAGTTCAGACAGGCCTGGTATTCATGTAAAGTTGAGGCTGTATATTTAATTCCTGCAAGGTTAGGGATTGCGTTTTCGGCCAGTTCAAGGAAAGAGATCATGTCCATACCCACTCCTGTAAGCGTAGGGATACTGTAATAATAAAAAGGTGTATTGGGTGCTGCAGACGCAATTTGGGCCATGCTGTTGACCAGGTTACTTACGGAAGTTGGCTTAAAATAGAAAGCCGCAACAGAAGAAATGGCATCGGCACCTATTTTTTCGGCATGGGCAGCCAATTTGCGACATTCGGCTATAGAGCTGTGACCTACATGTACCAGCACGAGGATACGCTTATTGGCGGCTTTAACATAAGCCTCGGCAATGGCCATCCGCTCTTCAATGGTGAGGTTGGGGCCTTCCCCATTGGTGCCGCATATAAATACGCCTGATAAGCCATCATTTATCATTTTGTCGACCAGGGAAGGTATAATGTCTAGATTTATAGTTCCATCTTCACGATAAGCAGCAAAAGTTGCTGCTATTAATCCTGTAATTTTATTCATATTATTTGTTTTTATGCTAGTAGCTGAGTTGTTAAAATGGGTTTAAAGTAGTTCGTCCAGTTTTATGGTCTGGAATACCATGTCGGCCTGACTGCCTTCATACAGAATTCCGATGGTATTGTTGTCGATACTGGTCAGGCAGGAGTATCCCCTGCTCTTTTCTTCATCCAGCAGGATCTTTTTATCTGAGGACCAGGTTTTGCCATCATCGTAACTTACTTTGATGGTCATATTTTTACGGGCTGTTTTAGCATCCGGATTAGAAAAGAGCAATACAGACCTTTTCTTTCCATTTTGTACAAAGTCGTGCCGGATGATACTGGCCATACAGGTTGGCTCTGGCAAGGCCTGATGTGATGTAGGGTGTAATGTCCAGTCCTGTCCCATATTATTGGTTATGGCAATGGCCCTTCCATTGGTACTGCTGGTATCTTTACTGTTGGCATTGGACCGCATGTTTAGCATCAATGTGCCATCTGTAAGTTCTACAACCATATTTTCTGTAGTGGACTCCTGGGTTGCTGCCCTGCTTGTTTTCCAGGTATGGCCACCATCGCTGCTGTAGGTGAGGTTAGAAAAAGCTTTACCGCTTGCATTTCTACCCTGGGTTGGAAATACGAGTGTCCCATTCTTCATGGTAATGCCCTGACCGGGTGCCGGTGCCCAAAGCCACCAGTCTTCCTGTTTACACATTTTTGTAAGATTGACCGGTTTACTCCAGGTTTTGCCATGATCAGTGCTTTTTACGATCAGGAACTGGGCGGTCTGTTTCGGCTCAAAACCAGGCTGTGAACCTTTGGTTTTCCACTGGTGGTTCCAGTCCTTACTCTGTTCGGTAAGTCCTTCCAGCCATTTTCCCTGTTCATTGATCACGCCATACATCCATAACCCTGCGATGAAAATATGGCCTGTTTTTTTATCGACCAGGATATTGGCATCCGATACCCCATTAAATTTTTCAGGGAGATTGCCCCAGGTACCCATATCCATTACAATTTGCATGGGCTGCCAGGTCTTACCTTTATCCAGACTGCGGGACAGGCCAATGTCGATATTGCCCTGTAAATCCCTTCCGCTATCGCGGCGTACATCATAAATGCCCAGTAAAGTACCGTCATTGGCCGTAGCAAGCCCGGGGATGCGGTAAGTATGTACCTGATCCTGATTGTGTTGTCGCAGTGCGATGCCCAGGCGGTTTGCATAATTGTCGGGTGTTATTTTTAAACTGTCCTTGTTGAGCCTGACAAGGGTGGCATTGATGTTTAAGAATGAGGCCGCATTTGCTGTGGCTTTTAAGCTGAGGGTTAACCAGAGGTAATTGATCCCTTTTTGTAAGGGCAGGTTACCAGTTAATGAGGTTTTTTCTTTTAGCGGAGCATTTGCTGCTGCAAAAAGCCTCAGCATTCCTGCCTTTTCAGCTTTAAAAAGCGCTGAGTCCGTTCCACTGGCCAGTAATTTGACATCCTGGATATCATTTAGACGGAGCGTTCCTTTTGTAAGGATATCAATTTGCTGCAATTCAGCTGCTTCGTTAAGTTCAATTTTAATGCGCAATACCGGATTGTTAGCTCTTCCCTTCAATACAGGGATCTTATATTTTTTTTGTGTGGCCTGACTGGCCTGCGCCACAGTGATTACCGGCAGCAAACAACATAAAATACTAATGTTTAAAATTCTCTTTATCGCTTTCATAAGGTAAACATCAGTGCTTGAAATATCTGGTCATTGGGTAGTTTATAGTACTTATGTAGTACATATCAAAAGTGTTAAGTATTTTCGGCATATCCAAATAATTTATGATATAAAATATTCATTTCAATCTGTCGAAATGTGGTTTTAAGTGTGCTTCCATTCCTTTTTTAAAATCATCTTTAGATCCTGTTCTGAGCAATTCGATCAGGTCTTTGTGGGTAACCTTACCTCTTGTTGGTTTTTTTTCGAGGGTCAGCACATAATCAAAAATGGGCAGTAACATGATCTGAAACCGTTTGAGCGTAGCATTTCCTGACATTTCATAGAGCTTTCCATGAAAGGCAATTTCATTTTTAATGCGGAATGAGTTGTCGTGATTTACTTCCTTTTTGGCGATATTTTCAAGTTCATCAATGTCTTTATCTGTTTTTCTGATATAGAGCAGATCGGCCAGTCCCATTTCCAGTACCAGCCGGAGTTCAAAAATATCCTGGAGTGTTTCTTTATCGATAATGAGCGGGTCGAGTACACGTTCAAACGTGCCCAGGATATCTGGCCTGCTGAGTATCATTCCCCGCTTTTTCTTTGTTTCCACCATGCCCAGCATGCGTAACCGGCTCAGGGCTTCGCGCAGTACATTTCTGCTCACGTCCAGTGCTTCTGCCAGTTCCAGTTCTTTTGGGAGAGCATCACCCGGACGGAATGATTTCTTCTTCAAAAATTCCCTGAGCCTGACCTCTACCACATCTACAATCGTATTTGAAGCTATTGGTGCCAGGTCTTTACTTAAATCATTTGTGGCCATACTTATCAGATTGAACTGCTTTTATTTACAATATAAAGAATGTTTATGCTACTTCTTATAGATCACAATCCCTTCGGCGGGACTTTCTACCCCTCCTTCTCCGGCGATCACAATCCTGCCATCGTCCAATATGATGCCATCCATGTTTCCAATCGGGGCGTTGTAACCAAAATAAGCCTCTCTTGAGAAAAGCGGCCCTACTGTAGTATAGGCCTGCCCATTGTTGGTGCTTTTAAAAACAACAGGTGCCACGGCATAAGTAGGACTGTTTTTAACTTCTGTATCTGTTTCTCTGTTGATCGGGTTTACCAAAAGTATTTCTCCGTCTTTACCTTTCAGGATGATTCCTCCGAACAGATGTCCATAATCTCCTGTTTTTACATCAGCGGAAATATTGGCTGCTGCAGTCCAGTTGTCGCCACCATCACTGCTATAGGAAACCAGTTTGTTTTTAGGGCTGGTATTGGTATGTCCCGCTACCATCATTAACCTGCCATCCGACAATTCGACTACAGTGGCCTTCGTTAAACGGCTGCCACTGATTGCCTTGCCGAGACGCCAGGTAATCCCGCCGTCATCAGAAAGGGCCATTCTGACCACATTGGTACTGTAAGTAAGGGGCATAACCAGGCGTTTATTGTAGGTGGCAGATTTAAGTGCAATACCATGTACGGCACCACCCTGAATATATCCTGCTGCAGTATTTTTAAAAGCTGTGATTTCTACCGGTGTTGTCCAGCTTAGGCCGTTATCATTCGATTCAATCTGGTAGATCCGCTGTGAGTTGACATCATAAGTGAAGGCATTGCTATTGGCCGGGAAAGCACCGCCTATGGTACTGTATTGTAAAATGATCTTGCCATTATCTGTTGTAACCACCTGTGGAAAGCAATATGTTAAATTGCTGCCATTACCTGCAAGTACAGTGAGCTGGTTGCTCCAGGTATTGCCCCCATCAGCAGATCTTTTCATGATGATATCGGTATTGCCTACCGGCATGGTATTTTGCGCTACCCTTTCTTTGGCGGATGTGGGTGTAGAGCGTCCTTCTGCAAAGAGCAGCAATTCTCCGTTAGGGGCTTTGGCCAGGGCGGGCGCCTGGATCTTGTTATAGCTTCCTTCGTATTCATGCATGGCATAATCAAGCGTATACATTTCGCGGCTTTCTATGTACATGTCGTGTACAGCAACAAAGTTGCGCCATGGGCGGATTTGCGGAGTATAAAAATAGGCCCGTTCGGCTGCCATTTTAAAGGTGAATACAAGCGTGCCATTTACCTTTACATAAAAAATCCCATTGGTGATGACCACTTCCATATTGGCAGGGACACCGGGTGTCATTACCTGGGTTACGGTTGGCCAGCCCAGGGCAGGGTTAACTGTTATTCCGTTTTTACCATAAAGGTCGAGGAAAAAGCCAGGTTCGCCGGTTGAGGTATTTCCATCAAGGCCAAAAGTAAAAGGACCACCTGTATCCCAGTTTTTTCCTAAAGACAAACCTGCAGCCGTACTGTTAAATGTGCCAAATGTAACTTTAGCGTACATATAGAAACTTTTTCCGGAGCCTACAGGAACAAAGTATTTGGAATATACCCAATTGAACTTATAGCTGTTGGGATCACCCGCAAAATGATCTGCATTGGACAAAGGATAAAAGCTAAAATGCGGAAGCATGTGTAACCCGTCGTTTTCCTTCACCCAGGAAAGGGTATCCCCTTTTGGGTAATAATCTGTATAGCCTTTAAACAGTACTTTTCCGTAATCGGGCACTCCATTTTTTACCAGCCATACCCCTGCCTGCTTGTTTACATCAAATGGAAAGGGAAGAGAATCGGGGTTAACGGTATTTGCTTCTTCATAAGGTCCGGGGAAATCAAAATGTTCTTCCTTATAGCAGCTGGTGATCAGCAGACTGATGCATAGCACAAAGCAGAAATATGCTGTTGGTCTGTATGTTTTCATGCGTATATATTTTAATATGATGTCCTTATTTAATTTGATCATTACTCCCATAACTTTGGATTGACAGGGATATACCAGTTTTTCTCATCCATCAGACGGGCCTTAATTGCGGCTTTGTCTTTTGCAGGGTATTTTGCGGTAACTGCATCGGCCAGCATGTTTTTGCCGTTGAGTTTTGACTGCAGCATTAAATCGTACCAGCGCCTTCCCTCAAAAGCGAACTCCCTTGCCCTTTCGTCAAAAATCAGTTTATCCATGACCACCTTGTCGGTATAATTAAATGTAGCCTTATCCAAAATGACCAGGCCCCTTGCCGTTCTTACCATATTGATAAAATTAAAGGCAGATGCGTAATTGTTTAGCATCAGATCTGCTGTAGCTTTGAGCAGCCAGGCATCCGCACTGCGCATAACTGACCAGCTGGCATTGCTCTGATAAGCGGGACGCATGGACAATACATTGTCGAGTCCGATGTATTTCCAGATTACGGTATCGCCATTAAGCACTTTAAAGCTGGCCTGGGCCCTGATGTCGGCATCAGTTAAAGAAACATCGTCTTTAAACAGGCGGTTCATGAGGGCTGAAACCGGTTTCAGGTAATACTTTCCGCCATCCTTACGTACCGGGGAAGTAAACTCCTGCAGCCTATTGGTTTCAAAGCTATTGTCGTACTGATAGCCCAGTAAGAACATGGAGTGGCCAGTTGCATAGGCACTTGAAAACTGATTGAACCAGGTACCTGCTGTTCCCAGACTTTGGTTTGAATTTTTGATGGACAGATCGCAAAGAGAAGATGCGGTCTGGTATTCGCCCAGCCATAAGGCTATTTCGGCCGCCAGCGTAGCAGCCAAAGGTTGTGAGACCCTTCCATATCTTTCCTTGGCACTCAGGCTTTGCGCATTCCATTTGTAGTTTACGGGCAACATGCCCAATGCGGTAAGTACATCATTGTAAATCAGTTTCCATACTTCCTGCTGATCTTTAGGCATCCTGTAAATGGCGCTGATCTGTTCGGAAGTCAGGCTGAGCGTTGGCTTGGTTACAGTTTCCCCTTCTGTATTTACGTAGGTTATGGTTTCCGCGTAATCGGAAAGGATAATGGGAAATTTTTCATAAGTACGTACCAGCTCATAATAACAGATGGCACGCAGTAACAATGCTTCGCCATAAAATGCACCTGCATCCCGGGCATCAATTTTGGAATCCAGTTTCTGCACGTTATACACTTTTTCCATCTGACGGTTACAGCGTGCAATGGTGCGGTAGATGCCTGCATAATTGGTATAAGGATTATTTGAGGTAACATTATTTACCACAAACTCATTGATGTAAGGATCAGGTTCGGGCTGACCGGTAGTAATCATGTCGGCCCTGGCATCACCCCATAGCAGGAATTTGTGCGTTTCCTGTGCCAGTGATTCATACATACCAATTGCAGCGGCATTTAAATCTTCCCTGTTCTTGTAAAAGTTTTCTTCTTTAATGGTGTCCGTTGGGGCTTCATTAAAAAAGTCTTTACAGGAAAGGATACACATGCCCAGTAGTAACATTACTGAAGTTGTGCTTATTGATTTTATTATTTTGATTGTCTTCATTTTCATATTGACTAAAATGATACCTTAAAACCCATAATGTATGTTCTGGGAAGCGGAGATGCCCCAAAATCAATTCCCCTTAACATGGGATCGGGTGTGCTGACTACTTCAGGATCAAATCCGCTGTACTTTGTAAAAGTGGCCAGGTTTTCGCCTGTGACGTATACATTAAGGGCACGGAAAAACCTCATTTTTGCCGGCAATGGAATTTCATAGCTGACAGTAATATTTTTTAACCTAAGAAAAGTTCCTTTTTCCAGCCAAAGATCAGAGGGGGCGCCATTCATAGAAGGATCATCAAAGGCTGCGCGGCTTAGTCCGTTTCCGGGGTTTGAAGCCGACATCCAGCGGCCCTCTACATCGGGCGACTGGTTGGAATAATCTTTCATTACATGCATTTGCTGATTAAAACTATTGTAAATATCATTGCCAAGAGTATAAGTAAACAAGGCGTTGAAAGACAGTTTTTTATAGCTCAGGGCAGTACCGAAATTTCCGAAAGCCTTTGGAAGTGCAGACCCGATTACCTGACGGTCCTGTTCGTTGATCCTTGAATCTTTGTTGACATCATCAATGATGTAATCGCCAGCCTTAAAACTGGTACCATCGGCTTTTTGCAGGTTTACATCGGCTTGGTTAGCAAAAACACCCAGTACTTTATAGCCATAAAATGCACCCAGGGGCTCATTTACTTTGGCTACCGTATGGATACCACCTATGGATCTGATGATGCTTCCGTTATGGAGTGCCTTTACTTTGTTTTTTAAAGTAGAGATGTTGCCATATATTAACCATGAAAGCTCTTTTTTATCGATCAGTTTAGCATCCAAACTGATTTCGACCCCTTGTGAAGTCATTTTTCCGCTATTTTCAAATTGCTGGTCAAGGCCAAGTTCAATCGGTACAGCACGTCGGGTAATCAGGTCTGATGTGGCTTTATAATAGTATCCCGCATCTACAGTCAGCCTGTTTTTAAATAAGTTGAGTGTTAAACCTCCGTCATAAGTATCAGTGACCTCTGGTTTGACCGACTTATTGGCCACATTACCGAGATAAGTTCCGCCATAGCCAAAATAATTGGCCGCATAATAAAGATTGTACTGATAATAGCCACGCAAGTCGTTATTACCACTTCTGCCCCAGCCCGCACGGAAGGCCAGTTGTGTATCATTTTTCCTTTCAAAAAGATCTGCCACTGCTTTTACACCTGGATAAATGCCCCATCTGCCCTTACTGCCGAAATTACTGGAACCTTCAATATTCAGGTTGGCGGCCAGGTTGATCCTGTTCAAGAAGTCAACATCGCCCCTCATGTACAGGCTAAGCAGCTTTGATCTATATTTTAAATTCGAAGAGGAATCTACAGTACCTTGTGCAAGTGTTTCATAGTCGTCAGAACCGGCATTGATTTTTCGGACAAATATAGATTTCTCTTCATAAGACTCTATAGATAAACCTGCCTTGGCCGAATAGCGGTTGTTGGCACCAAATTTTCCTGTTTTATCCAGCCAACTGCTCCATAGGAGCATAGATTCACTGGAGTTTCTTTTTAAGTTTTGCCTGATCCTGTTCAGGTCCTGGACAATACCCAGTTTTGGACGGTATTGTTTTTCTGTAAGGCTCATATAATTAAATACAAATGAAGAGTGCAGAAAAGTTTGTGGTGCCAACAGCCAATGGATGCTGATGCTGCCATCTACACGGTTGTCTTCGTTGCTGTTGTACATATTGTCTACCAGTGCCAGGGGATTGCTTTTCCCTAAAGTATCTGCGTCAGCAAGCTGTTTGGTAAGCTGGCCCGACGGGGAAAACAAGTAGGGACTTAAAAAGGGAGCTTTAGTGGCCGCAACAAATACGGGGTGGATGCTGTAATCTGCCCCCTGCTCTGCATAATTTGTGGCTGCGTGGGTATAAGCCAGGTTATTGGAGATCTCTATTTTAGGTGAAAGTTTATAATCGAGGTTAAAACGAAGGTTCACCTGGTTCTGGTCAGATCCTTTCAGGGTACCGTTCTTATCCGCATAGCCTACACTAAACATGTAATAGGCATCGCCATCCCCACCTTTTAGTTTTAAGTGATAATCACTTAACATACCATTTTTAGCAATTAAACGCATCCAGTTGGTATTGCCATTATACATTGGATTGGCCGGGTCAAAAACAGGGTGCTGGTTTACTTCGGTAGCTGTGCTGCCATTTTCTAGAAAGTAATTGCGCAGGTAGTTTTTAAACTGGCCGGCACCCATACGGTTTACATTATAATTTGCTGTTAAAAGACCAAACTTAGCTGAAAAATCTATTTTTGTGCCACCCAATTCGCCCCGGTCTGTTTCTATATAGATGGCCCCGTTTGCGCCACGACCGCCGTTGGCGGATACATCTATGCCCTCTTTTGCCAGTTTTACACTTTTGATATCATTTGGATTTATGAAGCTGAAACGTGAAGGCTGGTAAACAGATAGAAATGAAGGTAATGCACGGGAGTACCTTACCGGGATCCCATCTACATATATATACGGTGAACTGTTGAGGTTGATGGAGCCCAATCCGCGGATCATCAGTTGCGAGGCGGCGCCAATGGTACCCGACTGGATAACCTGGATGCCTGGCTTGTCTGCCATCAGTTCAGTAAAAGTAAGGGCCCCGGCTTTGATGTTTACACTTTTCAGCAGAGAGTCGGACACTTTTTTATTTTCCTGCCCCAAGGCAGAGAGGCATGCTATGTTTAAGGCAAACAGTAAAACTTTTCTTATCATAATTTTTAATTCCTTTTTCATCTGCGTTGATTAGGGTACAGGGATCAGTTCAATGATGTCCATCAGTACATCGCAGCAATAGCTTCCATTCTTTCCTGCCGCAAAAGCGGTGAGTGCAAAAGTTAATTTCACATCAGAACGGTTTTCGACATTAATTATCCCGCAGTTGTTATAGATGTAATAGTTGTATTCGGCCCAGGTGCCGTCGGTTTTAGACAGGTCGATATCATTTTTAACAATTACATCATTATAGATGGTGAGGAATTTACCACGTGTTCCGGCACGGTGTACCACGCGGATATTGTATTTTCCCACCGGAACGTCGGGAACGGTGAAATAAAAGTAATCGCCAACCTGTTGTGCATCGAATGCGACAATTTTCAATTCTTTGTTCTGGTGATAACTTTGTGTTCCGGTATTTAAAACGATCTGTGCCGGTGCCACTGTAAATACATTCTGTTCGCCATAAGGGCTGCCCGGCGGAAACAGGTTTAACCGTATGGTTGCAGGCAGCGCGGTTTCGATGGCTACTACATTGTCCATGGAATGGTATACCCCATTGGAACAGATGCGGTCTATACCGAACTCGATAGACTGGTCGAACTTATATTTCTCATTCATAAAATACTGGCCACGGTCGTTTACACTAAAACTGAGGGCTTCCTTTTTATATACAGGATAGATCCGCTGTTTGGTTAGCTGGTTGAGGAAGTAGCCCGAATCGGGGACAATATGATAAGCTGCCCATTGGGGCAGGTTACTGATGGAAGCTTTATTGAAATTGTTTTTTTGCAATACCTCGTCACGTTCAATAATCAGGGTGATGGTACTGTCTTTAAGGTATCTGGTTAGGCCAGTTTCTTCAAAAATGCCCAGCATAATATTATACTTTCCTGTTTTTTGAAGGGTAGTCAGTATACTTTCTACAGGTGGTGAGAGGACTTCATCAAGAATATTAACATAGCCATTGCTCATTTCGATATTAGACTCCTGGATGGTGGCAAAATTATTCAGTTTGATAGCGCTGTAAGAATCCCGGATATCCGCAATTAAAAACTTCTTGTTTAGTGCCGTTGGGGCCGATAGTGGTCCCTGCTCCAGGGCATTGGTATTTATTTTTTTGTCTAACAGGTGATAGCTGAAATAGTTCAACCAGAATTCCGGTGTTTTGTCCTTTATGGCACTTACCTTTTCTCCGTTTGAAGATAAGCGGGCAAATAAATTGGTGAAAGCTGCATTTGTTGGTGCGAATACGGTATATGCCCCGGCTGTTTTTAACAGATTCCGTTTTTTTACATAGTCTACCAGTTCGCGGTAAGTGCTCAGGTCGGGCCTGTTGTCTATATAATCAATGATCTGAAGTTCATCGTTACTGTCATATCTGGCTCCCGAGAAATCTCTTTTACAACCCTGAAGTACAAATAGCAGCAAGGTTGCGGTAAGCAGGTAATTTAAATACTGTTTCATTTGCTTTGGTTTAATTTGGCCATTCATATTATTTGTTCCTGTAAAATTCTTTTTGTACCAGTAAGGGGTTGTTTTCAACTTCTGTTCTGTAATAGGGCAAAAACCAGCTTTCCGGGTTCAGTAACCTGGCCCTTACTACCTGGTAAGCCAGTTTCATAGAATGGTTGTTTGCTGCTTTTTCCAGCAATACATCAGCATATCCTGTTCTTCTGGCTACCCTTACAGCGGCAAACCATTCTTTCCCTTCAAACCCGAGCTCAAATTCCCTTTCCAGCAAAAGCCTGGTAAAAAATTCAGCCCCCTCACCGCCTTCACCAGGCGTAAGTTCCGGTATATCGCAATGCTTACGGATGATATTGATGTTCTTTTCGGCCTCGCCGTACTGGCCGAGCATGGCATAAGCTTCGGCCTTCATCAGCAGGATTTCGCGGTAGCGGTAAAAAATGTAATTGGAGGTACGGTCGTTTTGTCTCCTGTAAGCCACCTGGTAAGGTGCCTGCCCTAAAAATTTATATACCTCAGTTGCTGAGGCATAGCCATTTGCTGCGGATGTCATGCTAAAGGCACTATAGGGTTTTAACCGTATGGTATCAGAAGTGATATGTTCGGGTACTGTACTTGGATACAGAAATTCACCAGAATTTGCAGTGATGTTCTTTGAATTGGCCAGGTAGATCTCCTTGCCCTGATCATGAAAAGAGAACCAGTTGTACAATGGTGAGGATGGCCCCTGAAGGCCATACTGGAATTCGAAGATGGATTCAGTAGAATTGCCGGGATAAAAAATGGTATACCAGTCGAGCGGCCTTACCAAAGAATTTGCGTATGCTACATCAATGGTTTTGCACAGATCGATACAGGCTGCATATTGATTTCTCCAGAGTTTGACATCGGCCAGTATTGCCCTGATGGCATTTTTAGTGATCCTGCCATGGCGTTCCTTTGCATCGGTAAATGTTTCAGGCGCAATTTTCAGGGCATTGCCAAGGTCTTCCTCTATAAAATCAAGCACCTCGTTTTCAGATGAAGCGGCTGTATTGAAGGTTTGTGCATCTGATTCATAAGGTTCTTTGATCACAGGTACTTCTTTAAAAGTACGGACCAGGTAAAAGTAGAATAAACCACGAAGGGCATAAGCTTCGCCCATCATTTGTTGTAACTCTTCTACTTTAAAAGTGGGGTCATTTTTAGGGCCTTCAGGGGCATTTTTGATAAAAGCATTGGTCCAGCCAATTGCTTTATATACAGAGGCCCATGAGGTAAGACTATTTGTGGTATAAATATCGTGCGAAAGGAATTGCGCATGGTTACTGGTAAATTCGGTACCTATTCCGGGCGCATATAGACTAGACCGGCTATCCCCCCATACCTGGAATGAACTTACACAGCTGTTCATGGCTGTATACAGCCCGATTAAAGAAGAATATACCTGGTCCCTGTTTTGCCAGAAATTATCTTTGATCAGGTTATCCGGTCTTTCCACATCTAAAAATTTAGTACAGCCAGTGCCCAGGAAGATCAGGAGCAGCAATCCGTATTTTATGTTATTTAATGCTTTCATTTCTTTGTTTCTAAATTAAAGTGAGACCCTTAGCCCGAGTGTATACTGCTTTGCAGGTGCAGTTGTATTGTTGTCTATTCCAAACATATTTACACTGCCAGTAATAGGTACTTCCGGGTCGATACCCAAATACCTGGTCCAGGTATAAAGGTTATAGGCAGTTAAGAAGGCACTCATGCTTCTGATGCCTATTTTTAACCTGCCTACGGTTTTCTTATCAAAATCGTAGGAGAGCGATACGGTTTTCAAACGCAGATAGGAAGCATCTTCTACCCACCGTGTTGACGCTGCATAATTCCATTCTGCCAGTCTGTCGGCCCGCGGGATATTGCTGATATCGCCCTGTTTTCTCCATCGGTCGGTTACTGATTTTGCCTGGTTCTTCGAATCGGCCATTTTTTCTAAAGATTTTCTGGTCAGGTTGATCACATCGTTGCCATACTGATATTGGAAATTTACCTGTAAGGACCAGTTGGCCAGGTTAAAGGAATTGTTCCAGCCACCGTAAAACATCGGGTTTGCATCACCTATCTGTACCCTGTCGAGCTCATTGATGATCCCATCTCCGTTAATGTCGTCGTATTGCATTTCTCCCCCGCTAAACTGATGTCCGGTGTTCGATCCAAAGCGCATACGTTTAGGTGTAAGACCATCTGCTTCGTAAATGATGGCCCCATCTTTATCCTTCAATATGGCATCCTGATCTGTTGGGTATACGCCCAAAGCCCGGTAACCATAAAACCCTCCGATCACATCACCTGCCTGAAGTTTGGAGGTGAAACCATCTTTGGTCTGGGTAAAGGCAGCAGCATCAAATTTTTCAGGCAGACTCAATAATTTATTCCGGTTTCTGGAGATATTGAAGAACGTTCTCCAGCGTAGTGATTTTTTGTCACCCTTTAAAATAAGTGCCGAAATGCCAAGCTCAAGTCCGCTGTTGCGTACAGAACCGAAATTGATATACTGACTGGCATAACCTAAAGTTGAGGAAAGTGTTTCCTGCAGCAATAAATTGGTGGTGGTACGGGTGTAATAATCAATTTGTCCGGATACTGCATTGTCGAATAAGCTCCAGTCTACCCCAGTATTGTATTCAGTAGTGCTTTCCTGTTTAATGTTGTCGTACGCAAATTTTGAAGGGTAGGTATAGGTCTGGCCCAGGTAACCTGTACCGGTAGCATAGGCAACATCATATAAATTGAGCACATTTGGCAGGTTGCCTGTAATTCCAAAAGCAAAGCGCGGTTTGATATTTGTAATCCATTTTACATCAGAAAGAAATTTCTCTTTAGACATTTCCCAGCCTGCACCAATTGCGGGATAAACAGTATAAAGATTGTCTTTTCCATATCTGGAATCGCCTTCCATTTTTGCAGTGGCCGTTAAGAAATACCTGTCTTTAAATACATAATGTCCCTGCAGAAAGGTGCCTATGTTTCTCCGCTCACCAAATGACCCACCTGCTGAGGCAACTACCGCAGATGCATCGGATGCCCTTAATTGCGGCGATGCGCCGTTGCTATAGCTTACGGAAGTAGAGTTGTCCTTGTCCATGGTCAGGTTCAATACTCCTGTAACTGTAAGCCGGTGGTTCTTTTTACTAAAGGCCGACCAGGTAAGGCGGTTGCTGTTGTTGATCATCAGCTGATGACCTTCTGTTTGCATACCTGCATTGAAAAGTGCCTCTCCGGCAATGGCTGCAGTAGCATATCCCGGAAGGAAATATTCATCGGCAGACTCGCGGAAATCGACGCCGATCTGTGACCGGAACTCCAGGTTTTTAAGAATTTTATATTCTATTACCGTAGAGGCCATAAAGCG
Source organism: Pedobacter sp. AK017 (assembly GCF_014200825.1). NCBI lineage: Bacteria > Pseudomonadati > Bacteroidota > Sphingobacteriia > Sphingobacteriales > Sphingobacteriaceae > Pedobacter > Pedobacter sp. AK017. The sequence goes on along the minus strand of NZ_JACHCW010000019.1, from coordinate 30,347 downwards.
GTTCGACTTGGTCAGATAAGTTGAATAATCAATAATGGCCAGAGGATTATACCTTGAAGTGACCGAAACCGGGTCTGCGCGGTCTACAAAATAATCCAGTCCGTTCCTGGAATAGATTGGATAATAGGCGCTGATCTCCCTGGCATAAGCCATGGGGGAAATCTCATCGGCTGTAAAATCTGTAAGTCCTTTTTCATTGATCGGATGCGTTTGCCCTCTTTTATCAGTTATGGAATTGATGAAGGACAGATCGGCCGAAATTTTTAACCTATCAGAAACCTTATAATTTAGGTTAAAGCGGTTGTTGAAACGGTCATATCCGGTACCTTTGGTAGTGCCATACTGGTTGGTATAACCCACTCCCCAATAATAGGTAACCCGCTCTCCACCACCGCTTAAGGAAGTGTTGTATTGCTGGTAATAACCCTTACGGGTAATGGCAGCTATCCAGTCGGTATTGTTATTGTATTTCCAGGCATCAGCCCTGGTCAGGTCTCCACGCAGCTCTTTGAGGAAACTTCCATCATCTGTTCCGTTGCCATAACTTTCTATGGAGAAAATACGGTGTTCATCACCAGACATCATGGGAATTGTTCTGGGTACCTCTGTAAAGGTAAATTTAGAGGTAAAACTGAATTCGGGCTTGCCCTGTTTACCCCTTTTGGTTTTGATGACGATTACTCCGTTTGCACCCTTGGATCCGTAAAGTGCAGTAGCAGAAGCGTCCTTTAAAATATCAATAGATTCAATGTCGGACGGGTCTATGTCGCCTATAGGGCTAAACCCGAAGTCGGTTATACTCTGTACTTTATAATCGTTGCCGATAACCTCAGTTCCATCCACTACCCAAAGCGGATCGTTTATGCCGGAGATACTGGAAATACCCCTGATCCTTATGGTAGCTGCGGCACCCGGATCGCCACTGGCGGCAACAACCTGCAGACCTGGCGCAGCACCTTGTATCAGCTGTTCTACAGATGTTACAGGAAGGTTTTTCAGATCTTCCAGGTTTACGGATGCGACGGCACTGCTGAGTTCCTTTTTATCGATAGAAAGAAAGCCCATATCGGCCTTAGGGTTCTTCTGTCCAACAATCTTTAGTTCATCCATGGTATTGTAGCCGTTGATCAGAACCACCTCAAAACTTTTTCGCGTACCGATCACAAATTCCTGTTTTTTATAGCCCACATAAGAGAAGATGATCTTTTCGGCATTGTCTGTCTTTTTTAACCGGAATTTACCATCGTTATCTGTCGTTATACCTGTTAATACCAGGTTATTGCGGTTAACAAGCATTACGGTTACCCCCGGAAAGGTTACATTTTTAGATTCATCGTAAACCACTCCGGTAATGATATCGGTTTGCGCGAAAGCATCGATATTTAAGTATAGTAAACCTATAAGAATGCAAATCTTTTGTAATATTCTATTCATTTTAAAATCGTTACCGCTTAAAAAACCTGATTAATTTTGTGTACAACCCCATTACAGCCCTGAAGATTGGCTGCAACCGGTTTTATAGATTTACCTGTACTGTTGGTTATGGAGAAACTTTCCCATTGACCGTTAACTGTCAAATAATTCCCCGCCTTATTGGGCATACTTCCCTGCGATACCCCATCACTGAATACATAGCGGTTGGGAATGATGTGCGCATTTACAAAATTTTTGAGCGCATCAACCGTCATGGTGTTGACCTGCAGGCCGGCAGCCTGTATGGCTGCGTTGGTTGGGGCCAGTACGGTATAACTAAAAAATCCGGTCAGGTTCAGCTCTGTGACCAGGCCTGATTTTGTGCAGGCTGTTGTAAATAAGGAGAGTTCAGGATCTTTCTGTACCAAAGCGTAAACCGTTCTGGTCAGGTCGGCCTTGTCCATTGGTGTCAGGAAACCATCAATTTCATAGATGGCACCATTGCCGCGTTCCCAGGTGGGATTAGATTTGATCAAAGAAACGGTATTGCCTGTATAATCTATAAATTTGCTGTTGTCGTATAATATGTATCCAAATTCTGTTGGATAAAAGCGTTTTCTGAAACCACCGTCAGCCCTTACATCAATATTGAGTATCCCGGTCCGGCAGGCATTCTGTCTGATCAGCAGGGTTGCCGCATCCATATCTTCAGCCAGTGGAAAGCCCCATTTTTCATCCGGTTGCAACAATATGGTCCTGGATCCGTGTTGAAAATATAGTCCGTCCGTTAAGCCAGATTCCAGGTTGGTATGCTGGAACATCCAGTCCCACTGACCGTAAATTCTCTTTTTCATATATACCCCACCTTCAACACTATTGAGCTTAGGTGGTTCCAGCATTTTATTTACCTTATAAATGATGCTGTTACTGGATACGATGGAGCCGACAATTGTTGGTGCTATTTTTTGAATGATCTGCGGATAATTGTTTGTTCTCAGTTCAGGGTTATTTCTTATAATGTCACTTTTGAACCAGGTATCGGCCAGGATACTGCTCCTGAGCACTTCGGATATGATGAGTTTTGGAACCGAGTCTATATTGTTGTAAAGGTCGGCCAGATAAGGCTTAAAATAATTCATTAAAGCTTCATTGGTAGGTACAAATACAGTAGTCAGCACATTTTCATCTGCAAGGTTCCTGCCTATAGAATAAGATTTGATCAGTGTGGTATCCACCCAGCCGAATTCATCTTTTTCACCCAGAGAATAGGTCACTGTAGTTTCAAGCCATTTATTGTACATAGATACCTCCGGATCGGCTGCTATTGCGGCATCCGTTCTGGGCATCACCTCCAAAGGCGATTGCAGCACGTGGATAACGCCATTGCTGGCATCAATATCAAATTTGGTATCGGAGATCTTTGCCGTGCCGATCATAAAACCACTACCCGCGATGTTGTACAGCGTTTTGTAATCGTCCTGCTGGGCGGTAAAAAAAGAAGGTGTGAAAATCCTGATTGATTTGGAAGGCAGTGCAGTTTCGCTTCGCGTTTTATAAAAGGTGGCCTTTGTGGGGTTTAATCCATTTATAGCGTCTTTATACCTTTTTTCAATGTCATATTTATAATACATTCCATTGATGAAATGGTTGTTTACATATTGACGGAGCGCCAGTACCGGGACATCGGCTATGGATGTAAACCCCTTAGATTTAAAGTACGCATTTACCTGTTCGTTTGTAGGTGCAAAACAGGTATAAATGGCTGCTTCCCCCAGGGTTTTTCTAAGGTCCAGCTTGTCTATGATCTTTACAAAATCAGTCAGGTCAGGATCTTCACTTAATACCTGGATAATGTTTTTGTCGATTCTTCTTTCGGGGTTATAATGCTCTTGGAACTCTTTAGAACAGGATAGTCCAAATACAGTTAATATGACATACAGCAGTATGAAATATTTTTTAGTTTGTTTCATTGCAGGCTCATTAATTTTGCTGATTGTTTTAATAATAAACGCTACCTGCAAGGGTAAAGCCCGTTTATAATTAAATCAAAAAGCATTGATTAAAAGGTTATACAGTTTATTTTGGTTTGGTTTGTAATGAACTACACTTATTAGTTGTTATGTAGAACATATTTACAATATCAAATATGAAATATTAAATCGGGTATTCCAAATAATTGAATTTATTTCTTAGATGTGCCGGTTAGCCAGTTTAAACTGAAACGTTTCAAAACCAGGCTGTAATTAAAATTTCTGCCGGGGTTTGAGTTGGTCTCGTATAAACAATATATGGTTCCGTCTGCTCCAACAGCTACATCAGAATAGCCTGAGGTTCCTGTATCGATTACTTTTTTAACCGGCCAGCTTTGCCCTTCATCATTGCTGATCCTGGCAGTGAGGTTTTTGCGCGGATATTTAGGAATGTCCCTGCTGTCGGGATTGATAAACAGCATCCCTCCTCCCAGCTTTTCCGGCAGGCGGGTAATGGTAGCCATGCATACAGGTTCAAACAATTCTTCGTCGAAAACAGGTTTGCTCCACCCGCTGATCCCGTCTTTACTATAGCTAAGGCCCCTGCGGTGCTTTTCTGTTACGTTTCTGATATTGACCATCACACGTCCATCTTTAAGTTGGATGGCCATAGTTTCGCTGGGGTTCTTAAAATCGGGATTGTTGTCTGCTATAATTGCCCCCCTTTTCCAGGTGTGGCCCAGGTCGTCACTATAAATGGTAGCAATACAAGATGGCGCGTGACTTCTTCTGGGCAGCATTTTAGCCGGATTACTTAACCATACAGGAACCAGCAAACGGCCATTTTTTAACTGGATACTATGTCCTGGTCCTGGTGCAAGTACTTTCCAGTCATACTCCGGTTTAAAAGCATCAAAGGCATAGGTAATGTCTGCAGCCTTGCTCCATGTTTTTCCGTCATCTTTTGAAAAGGTATAGTAGGCCCTCGCATAATCCCGCTGGTATAGCAAATGGATGGTTCCATCTTTATCTACTATTGGAGTGGCATTACTTGTAGGTTCTCCGGTTTTTTTTGCGGCAATAATGACATGGGGTTCCCAGGTTTTTCCACCATTTGTACTCCTGCGCATCAGCAGATCCATATCTGCCCAGTCGCTTGCCGTTCCTATCCTGCCTTCACAAAATGCCAGTAAAGTGCCTTTTTGGGTAATCACCAAAGCCGGTATCCGCATAGAAGCATAAGTTTTATCGGGTGTAAAAACCAAGGTACTGTCTAATCCTGACCTTGAAATGTTCTGTTTTGTTGTTTTGCATCCTGTTGTTATAAATGTCAAAAAAAAACAAATAGTGATGAAAAATAGAGCGGTTTCGAGTGCAAACAGTTTGTGGTGTGCTCTGGTAAAAATTAGCATGGGTTTGGTTTAAGTATTGAAAATTTTTAATTGAAAACTTCGGGCAGGATCTCTTTGCATTTTTTTCTGATAGCGGGCACATCTTCCTCCGGTATCCAGCGGTAAGGCCAGCGCAGCCGCGGACTTATAGGTGTCCAGCCGCCCACTGCTGCCATAAATTTATCGACCGCCTGGTTGGCATAACCCTGATCTGTAATGTAGGGGACTATACATTCGTTCATAAACCGTTGAATTCTGGTCTCGAGTTCAAATGCTGTTTTATCCCCAATGTGTATATCGTTATACCATTTTTGCGCAAAGGCGGGGTTTAAACAGGCTACATTGGAATAGGCTCCATGTGCGCCCCTTGAAATGCCTGTTGCCAAATGGTGTCCGGGAATAAAAACCGAAAATGGTACTGGTAGCTCTTGCATGTCCTGGTACCATTGCACATCACCTCCTGCAACTTTGCATCCTGCAAGGGGAACTCCTGCTTGCAGAATATCTAAAAAATCTGCAGGTGAAAGCTTCTTTTTTGCATGTGGGGGATTGTACAGGATTAAGCCTATTGGATCAGCTGCTTTGGCCATCACCTTCAGAAATACGATGATTTCTTCAATGGTAGGTACAAACCAGTCAGGCAGGATCACCTGGATGGCCGAGGGTTTCAATGATCTGGCACGCTGTACCCGTTGCAGGGATATTTCGGGGCTCATGTGGGAAGCCCCGATCTGGAAAGGCATACCTGCCGCATTGCACTTTTTTGCAAGGAGCGCATTGATCAGATCAAACTCCTCTTCAGTCTGGTTATAAAATTCACCGGCTGTTCCGTTGGAGTAAATACCATCTACCTTAAAACCGATCAGCGTATCTATTTCTTCTTCCAGCTGGCTGTAATTGATGCTGTCATCAGTATTAAGGGGCAATAATAATGTCGCCCAGTTGCCGTATATTTCTGTTGCCTTAAGTGGGGTCATTTTATTGAATGTAGCCTTCTGTTTGTTTGATGTTTGGGTTATTTGCGAATACTGTGGTATTTAATGGCCAGAACAGTGGTGTGGTTTTTCCAGCCAGATTGGGCACATAGGTATATACATTGATGGTACCGCCTTTATGGAACCGGACCAAATCATACCAGCGTTTATTTTCAAAAAACAGCTCCCTGCCGCGTTCATCAAGAATTTCCTTTTCTACATCAGTCTTCAAAACAGAAGCGGTATAGTCGCCAGTACCCGCCCTGAACCTTACCTTATTCAGGTATTCCAATGCTTTCGGAATATTGTTCAACGCTGCATAAGCTTCTGCTTTCATCAGAAAAATATCAGATAACCTGTAAATGATGATGTCATTATCTGAAACACGGCTGTCCGGATACACGTTACCAGGATATTTTGTGATCCAGGAGATCTTTGGTCCAGAGGCCTGAATTTCAGTGATCCAGGTATAAGGGATCCGTTTGTCGGCAACATTGGTAAATAAGGCCCTGGATTTGGGGCTGATCTGGTAAGCGCCTTGGCCGTTTACGGTAGTTTGTGCATAAGGTATCTGGCTTAGGTTTAATGCGCCCTGTACACCAGCTAAATAAGGCAATGCGTTAAGCCCGTAATTATTGGAAATCTCATCCCTCTGAAAATAAGCGGCCAGGGCTACTTCTGTGTTGCCTGCTGCTCTGATGCCAGTTACGTTTTTATAGTCCTGGTTCAGGATTAAACCGGAAGCTTCTACTTCAGTTATGGCTGCTATGGCACTGTTAAAATCCGGATCGGCACCACCCAGTACTTTTGCGCTCCAAAGATAGGCATCAGCTTTCAGGGCCATAGCCGATCCGTAAGCAAAGCGGTACTTTGATGGATAAACACCTTTAGAAAAACCCCCGATACTGGTAAAATTCTGGATGGCCAGGTCAAGGTCTGACTGGATCTGCTTCATTACATCGCTGGCTTTTGCCCTGGATAGCAAGGGCACATTTTCGTCTACTACCGCATCCAGCATAATGGGGGCATCGCCAATGATTCTGGTTAAATGGAAGTAGAAATAGGCCCGAAGGCAATAGGTTTCTGCCAGTATCCTTTTTTTAAGGTCAGGATTAGCTGCAAAAGGAAAGGCCTCAATTTTGGCCAGCAATAAATTGCAGTTTCCAATGGCCTTGTACCAGTTGTTGTAATTAATTGCCCCAGAGGTGGGTGTAATGATCTGTGTCCAGGCTACCCCGAACCTGGAATTTAAGGCGGCTACAAGCTCTTCACTCCTTTCTGTACCATATACAATATCGTTGGAAAATGTACGCATAGAGGTATATATACCGGTAACATAAGGCTCAAAATCGTTTTCATTTTTAAAGAAAACGGCATCAGTAATGCTGGATTGAGGGGTTACTTCCAGTATTTTTTTACAAGCCGGACTTAAAGCAGATAAAAAAATAGCTGATATGATGGTTATTGCTGTCTTTTTCATAATTGAAATTTGTTTAAAAACTGATTTGCAAGTTTGATCAGAACTTTAATGTGGCACCCAATAAAAATTGTCTTGGTCTTGGATACCCACCCGGATCAAAACCTGTATATACTTCAGGGTTTAAGCCTTCATAAGCGGTTAAATAACCCACATTATATATCGTTGCAAAAATATTTAAGCCGGATGCGCGTATTTTATTGAGTATTTTTTTAGGGATATCATAAGCAATTGAAATTTCCCTGAAAGCGAGAAAGTTGCCCTTTGAAAACATGGCCGATACATCGGAATTGTAACCGTTGTTATTTCCAAGTGTTCCGTTGCGCAGATAATTGCGTTGTCCAAAATCGAAGTCTGCAAAAGAAAAACGTGCGTATTTTTTATCTGTGTCGCCCTGGTTCTGCCAGATATCGGGGCCGATTGCAATAGCAGGAGCTCCTTCATTAAAAGCCCTTCCCTGTCCCAGTGAGCGTGCCAGGGCACCATTACTGATCAGATGTCCCAATGCATAATCCATGGTAAATCTGAGACTCAGGTTTTTGTACGTAAATGTATTTTGCATCCCACCCATTTTATTGGGGTTTCTGTAGCCCATAAACACCTGGTCTTTGGTGTCGATTACACCATCGCCGTTTACATCATCAAAAATGAAATCTCCACCACGTTTTCCTACAGCTATACCTTGCGGTGAAGCCAGGTTGTCTTTCACTTTGGCATTCCAGGCTGCAGCCTCAGCATCAGTGGCAAAAACCCCTGTCACCCGGTAAGCATAAATCGGAAAGGGTCTTTCCCCCTCTGCAAAACCACCCCTCTCTACCAATGCATTTGATGCCGGATCGAACACCAGGTCTCCTCCCTGTCTGTTCTTCAAACGGCCGTTTGCGGGTAGTTTGGTGATCAACTGCTGGTTGTAAGAAAAGGATAAATTGGTATTCCAGTTAAAATCCCTGGTTTTAACAATTGCAGCGCCCAGTTCTATCTCAACACCACGGTTCCGTAGTTCACCATTGTTAAATGTAATAGAGGCAAAAGGAGATTCAGAAGGTAATGGTTTAGAGTCTAGCCTGTCTTTGGTCAGTTTATTATAATAATCTACTGTCAGGTTAATGCGGCTGTTAAAGAAAGAAGCGTCAAAAGCCAGGTCTGTTGTTGCAGTGGATTCCCATTTCAGGTTGGGATTGGCCAGATTGGCTCTTAAAATACCAGAACCTAAGGCATAGCTTGATGTAGTATATCCGCCATAAGTATCCGTGATACTCAGGTCGCTAAGTCCTGCTGTACCCCAGCTGGCCCTTAGTTTTAAGGCATTTACTGCTTTTAAATTCCAGAACTCTTCTTTATGAATGTTCCATCCTACAGAAACAGAAGGAAAAAAGGCATATTTATTTTCGGGCGTGAAGTTAGAAAAGCCGTCATACCTTAAAGAGCCGGTCAGTAAATATTTGGCTTTATAATCGTAATTGAATTGTCCGAATGCACTGGCAGACCTTGTTTCGCCTATCGAAGTACCAAAATTGGTCACATTGGTAACTACTACGCCATTAACAATGGTTGTAGAGGGTTCGTCTATGGTATAGATATAATCATTGGAACCTCTTTGAGAACCAAGACTGGCAATATGATTGGTATTTCTGGTATAGTTAACACCCGCCAGTACCATAAAATTATGCGCATTTTGCAAACTGAAATCATACTGTAATACCTGATCGATCATCAGTTGTCTGGAGTTTCTTGTATAATCCGTTTTCTGACGTTGGGTAGCAGGCTGTATCTCATCGGCAGGAGTACCTTTTCTCATAAACAGTTCCTTGTAATCATCTATCAGATAAGAAAATGACGGTTTAAAATGCAACCCTTTTATAATGGTCAGGTCGCCCGCAACCCTCGATACCAGCCGTTCGGTTGAGGTTCGCGTATCGTCATATTTTAAAGTGTGAAAGCGGTTACGAACGGTATACAATTCACCGGGCATCGGGTTGCCGTCATCTTTAAAAGTACGGATCAATGGAGTTATCCTTACTGCCCTTACCAGGTCATTCTGATAGGCATCAACATAATTAGGCATCACGTTCTGATAATTGAGCATCACATCCAGCCTGAAATTATCTGCTGCTTTAAAACCGAAATTTCCAAGGGCATCATAGCGTTTATATTTGGTGCCTACAAATACCCCTGCCTGATTGGTATAGCCCATCGATAAATTATAGTCAGATTTTTCACTCCCCCCACTAATACCCAGATTTTCATTGTTGCTCAAACCGGTATTCCATAGCATGTCCTGGTAGTTGTTATCGGCATACAATAACCTTGTACCCGGATTGATGGGATCGTCCATTACTTTCCAGCCTTTAGACAATAGGTTGTCTACATACGCCTGTCCTTCAACCGAGACAATGTTGTCATATAAGGCAGTCAGGTTGATGTTCTTTCCATACTGTCCTTTGGCGGTGTAAACCTTTGTTCCGGCCGAAAAACCACCATTGTTGAGCAGATTATTTTTGTCCAGTGCATCGGCTGTATTTTTGACCGTGGTACGTGCCAGCCGAAGGTATTCTTCTGCGTTCAGGTAGTCATAATCACGGGCCTGTGTTTCCCAGGTGGTACGGTGGTTAAGCGAAATGCTCATCTTACCATTGGCATTTCCACTTTTTGTTTTAATAACGATGACACCGTTTGCACCCCTGGCCCCATAAATAGCCGTAGATGCGGCATCTTTCATTACCTGCATGGATTCTATATTATCGGGGTTCACATCATTCATTGATCTGAATACCCCGTCTACTACTACTAACGGACTATTGGCGTCAGAAGCACCTGTAGAGCTGCCGTTATTGTTGCCCAGTCCGGATCCGTAAGCATTGGGTTTGGTTCCACCCCTGATGATGATGTTCGTAGCCCCAACACCCGGCTGCCCGGTGGTAACCGGTACTGAAACACCTGCAATTTTGCCCTGTAAAGCCTGGACAGGATTAGGATTTGCCGTATTTTTAAGTTCATCCGGCGAGAGTTTGGAAATGGCTGCAGTGGTCTTGCTCCTCGACTGTTGTGTATAACCCACAATCAAAACCTCATCCATTGTACTCACATCCGGTTCCAGTACCACGTCAAGCCTGGCCTGGCCATTTACAGCTATTTCTTTTGTTCTGTGGCCGATATAAGAAAATATCAGTACGCCATCACCGGATGGCAGTTTGATGGAATATTTGCCATTTACATCAGTAGAAGTACCCGTGGTAGTTCCCTTCAGCTTTATACTCACACCCGGTAGTGTTTCTTTGTCCGTTCCGGAGCTTACCTTTCCCGAGATCAGCAGGCCAGCGTTTTGGCCTGTAACCTTTGTCGCAACAAAAAGACAGCACAGCATGGACAGAAAAATAAAGGTCTTTTTCTTCATAACAGGTTTAATTTTAATATTTGGTTTATGGTTATATTGCTGTAATATGTACAAACAGCTTATGGTTCTGTACTGCCGTTTAATATCCAGGCCAGATTGAACTTGTTGAATTCTATGGATTTATTACTTTCGCTGTCACTTACATTCTCATTGTATTCAATTAAAGCACCCACGCAATAATCTGCGGTTTTTACCATGCTGGAATATCCACCATGTACCACTGTTGTAGTTTGGTAATTACAATTGGCGGCACTGTAAAGCGCCCTGCTCTTTGGCCAGGTAAGTCCGTCATCATAGCTGATCCTGGCTGTCATGTTGCAGCGTTGACCTGTACCATTGGGATTAAGAAATATGATTCTTCTATTCGGCAAATCGGTATTATAGCGTAAAACAGAACCTTCACACTTGGGGTCGGGCAAGGCTGCAACTGTTGTAAATGCCGGAAATCCAGCACCGATTGAGCCTACAGATTTTCTTCTTGTTTTGGATGCATTCCATTCTGTAGTACCCGGCCTGTCGTTGCGCATCAAAGTCCCGTCCATCAGTTCTACTATTGTACTTTCATCGGTGCCTCCGGGAATGAGCTGATATTGCCAGGTAGCACCATGGTTATCGCTGTAAATGTTTCTGCCCAATGCCGGAACTACCAGCCGGCCCGGGGTATTGTAGTTGGTTTGTATGCCAATACCAGGACCCACACAGTCCCATTTATAGCCGGGAGGCGTAAGTGTTGCTGTCCGGTCTACCGGTACAGACCAGGTAGCCCCATGGTCGTCACTATATGAAGTATGTATCCTGCGGTCTCCCCAGGCCTGGAAATCCGACCATTGCATTTTATATTGGTCATTCCATTCCATAAACAACCATATCCGGCCATTTGTGCCCTGCCCCGCATCGTAAACAGCTGTAGGATTACCCCAGGTACCAGCCCCACTTCCCACAACTTCACCCAGTGCCGACCAGCTGCTGCCATTATTTGTAGACCTTTTAAAGACAATATTAATGTCACCGTAGTCGCTGGGGCTCCATCTTCTACCCTCTGCAAAGGCTACGAGCGTACCGTTATTGGTCTTGATAATAGATGGAATGCGGAAAGAATGGTAGATACTTTCATTGCCGCCGTTAAATAGTACTATGCTGGAATATACCGGGGCTGCCAGGGCGGCAACAGTTACCTGTTCTTCTTTTCTGATATTTTGATTTTCAAAAGAAGACAAGGCTTCCGGACTTTTAGCACAGCCAGTTACCATACATAAAATAAAACTCAGATAGCAAAGAATTGAAACCTTGTTTCTGCTAACACTTAATTTCTTGAAGTGATACATAGGATTATATTTGGTTACTAAATAGTAGTTATGTAGTACATATCAAATGTGGGAAGTATTTTCTATATATCCAAATATTTTTATCTTGTAAAAAACGTTTAAAAAAAGAAGGCAATAAAAAAGCCCGTAGCTAACAACTACAGGCTTTTTTTAAAGCTATTAAATATTATAAATTTATTTCAGCCTGTCAAAGTGAGGTTTAAGATGTGCTTCCATCCCTTTTTTGAAATCATCTTTTGTTCCTGTTTTTAAAATCTGTACCAGGTCAAGATGGTTTACTTTTCCCATCGTAGGTTTCTTTTCAAGTGTAACTACATAATCAAAAATCGGAAGCAGCATGATCTGGAACCTTTTAAGCGTGTCATTGCCCGACATTTCGTAAAGCTTTCCATGAAAAGCAATCTCATTCTTAATCCGGAAAGAATTATCATGGTTTACCTCTTTCTTTGCAATGCTTTCCAATTCTGCAATATCTTTATCTGTTTTTCTGATATAGATCAGATCTGCCAGCCCGATTTCCAAAACCAGTCTCAGTTCAAAAATATCCTGTAAGGTCTCTGTATCAATAATCAGCGGATCCAGTACACGTTCAAAGGTACCCAGTATATCTGGCCTTGCCAGTATCATCCCCCGCTTTTTCTTGGTCTCTATCATGCCCAGCATCCTCAATCTGCTCAATGCTTCACGAAGCACATTTCTGCTTACATCCAGGGCCTCAGCTAATTCCAGTTCTTTGGGTAAGGCATCACCGGGACGAAAAGATTTCTTTTTCAGGTATTCTCTTAGCCTGACCTCAACAATATCAGCCATCGTATTTGAGGTAATTGGAGCCAGGTCTTTACTTAAGTTATTTATTGCCATAGTTTAATTGTAATTCAAAAATGAGATATTTTTTGTTAACATGTACTACAATATTAAAAAAAACTAAAAACCCTTTGAGGATTGAAAGCCCCTAAGACTCACTGGTTTTAACTCAAAAACCGATAAATTCAAACAAATTACGCATTTGATCGTTGTTTTAAGTAATAATGATAACAAATAGTAAAACAATAATTGTATCCAATCGCTTACCGGTTAAAATTACAGAAGAAAACGGGGAATATATACTTAGCCCGAGTGAAGGCGGCCTGGCCACTGGTTTAGGTTCTGTGTATAAAAGAAATAACAACATCTGGATTGGTTGGCCGGGCATAGAAATCCCTGAGCACCGGCAGGCTGAAGTCACCGAGAAACTAGCCGGTTTAAATCTTATACCTGTTTTCTTAAGTAATGAAGAGATCAGTCTCTATTACGAAGGCTTTTCAAATGAAGTACTCTGGCCGGTATTCCATTATCTGGTTACTTACGCAAATTTTGAACAGGCTTATTGGGATTCCTACAAAACTGTAAATGAGAAATTTAAGGCGGTTACTTTAAATCACCTTAACAGCGACGATATCATATGGATTCACGATTACCAGCTGCTCCTGCTGCCTTGTCTCATAAGGTCGGAGCAGCAGGAAGTTACCATAGGCTTTTTTCAGCACATTCCTTTTCCTTCGTTTGAAATTTTCCGGCTCATCCCCTGGAGGGAACAATTGATTGCGGGAATGCTGGGCGCTGATCTGCTGGGCTTTCATACTTTTGATGATGCCAGACACTTTTTAAGTGCGGCATCCAGACTTTCTTCCAGTAACCTGTCGGACAATATACTTATCTATAAGAACCGACAGGTAGTAGTAGAGGCTTTTCCAATGGGTATAGATGCAGAAAAATTTGATAAGCTGACCAGAACGGAAAAAGTAGCCCGGTATACCAGCTCATTTAAAGCCAGTCTGAAAAATGTAAAGACCATACTTACTATTGACAGACTGGATTACAGTAAGGGTATATTGCAACGTTTACAGGCTTTTGAACTGCTGTTACAACTACATCCTGAATATATCGGTAAACTTGCACTTTACATGATTGTTGTGCCTTCAAGGGATACAGTACCCAGGTATAAGGAACTAAAAGATCAGATAGATCAGCTTGTAGGAAATATAAATGCCCGTTTCCGGACCATCAACTGGGTACCCGTACATTATTTTTACAGGTCATTCTCTGTCGAATTTCTTTCGGCCATTTACAGTACGGCTGATATCTGCCTCGTAACACCCATGCGCGACGGGATGAACCTGGTTAGTAAAGAATATGTGGCTTCAAGAAGCAACGGAGATGGCGTACTGATATTAAGTGAAATGGCCGGGGCCTCAAAAGAACTAAATGAGGCCCTAATTGTAAACCCAAATGACATTGGCAACATTATGGAGGCTATTGTGCAGGCCATAAACATGTCGCCTGAAGAGCAGCATAAAAGAATAAAAAGTATGCGTGCCATTGTAAACAAGTTTAACATCCATCTTTGGGTCAAAAACTTTATGGATAAACTTAATGAAGTAAAATCGATGCAGGAATCTTTACATACCAAACATGCAGTGGCAGCAGTAAGGGCACAAATTGCGGCAGACTATAAAAAGGCAAAAGATCGGTATATTTTTCTGGATTATGATGGTACCCTGGTGGGTTTTAAAGGTGATATTGACCAGGCCTCACCTGATGAGGAATTGTATTCAATTTTAAACAAACTGATCCTTGACCCTGCAAACCGCGTAATACTGATCAGTGGACGCCGTTATCAGACCTTACAGCAATGGTTCGGACATTTAAATCTGGATATGATTGCCGAACACGGCGCATGGCAGAAATACAGGGATGCAGAATGGAAGGCCCTGCCCCTGCTTACCGATAAATGGAAACAGGAGATCAGAACTGTACTGGATATCTATACCGACCGCACCCCTGGTTCTTTTATCGAAGAAAAAAGTTATTCGCTGGTTTGGCATTACCGTAAGGCCGAGGAAGGTTTGGGCGAATTAAGGGCCAATGAGATCATCAATCATTTGCGGATGGTTATTGCCGATAAAGGACTGCAGATGATGCCCGGAAACAAGGTTATAGAATTTAAAAATATTGAAGTAAACAAAGGTAAAGCAGCACAAAACTGGCTTTATGATAACGATCCCGATTTTATACTGGCACTTGGTGATGACCATACGGACGAAGATATCTTTAAAGCTTTAACACCCGAAGCATATACCATTAAAGTGGGCAGTAACATTTCAGCGGCCCGGTATTACCTCAAAGATTATAAAGAAGTAAGAGAACTGCTTAAAGACCTGTGTTAAAGAAACACAGGTCTGTCCAGTTTTATCGCAATCCTGTGCGCGGCATTCATCAGGCCAACATGACTGTAAGCCTGCGGAAAATTGCCCCACTGACTGCCGTCATTTTCATCAACATCCTCACTAAACAACAACAGGTGGTTGGCATATTTAATGATAGATTCAAACTCCCTGATGGCATCATCCAGGCGCCCAACACAGGCCAGGGCCTCCACATACCAGAACGCACAGATTAGAAAGGTGGTTTTAGGCCGGCCAAAATCATCCTTATGTAAATACCTGTAGAACAGCCCGTTTTCGGCCTTTAGTTCCTGCTCCAGGGCAATCAGATGATCTTTGGCTTTTTGTGATGAAGGATCTAAATAATTCATTAATATGAGTTGCAGGGTACTGGCATCCAGATACGGACTGCCTACAGCATGGTTGTAAACCTTACGTACCGGATCATAACAGTCCTCTATGTGCCTGGCGGCTTTATCAATTAATATCTGTGCACGTTCTTCATACAATTTATTCCCTATTGTTCTGGCCATTTTTAAGGCTGCATTGGCACCAGCCCATTGAAACAGATTGGTATAACAATGGGTATTGGCAATGTTTCTGAATTCCCATATCCCTGCATCTTTCTCATCAATTGTACGTTCTATCTTTTTCAGCAGGTAATCCAGCCATTTTTCAGAATCCTTTCTTTCAGAATAAATAAAACGGTGATCTGTGTACAAAGGCAGCATAGAAACCAGAACCTGTCCATAAATATCATTTTGTATATGTTCATAAGCCTGGTTACCTACGCGGATTGGCTTGTTGCCCATATAGCCCTTCAGATGCCCCAGTTTTCGTTCGGTAAGTTCCCTTTCTCCGGCAATGCCAAACAAAGGCTGGTATCGTTCATCGTCCCTGAAAGAAATATCTGTAATGTAATTGAAATACCGTTCCATCTCTTCAAAGTGGCCAATGTGATTTAATGAAGTGATCACATAATAAGTGTCGCGCATCCAGCAATAGCGGTAGTCCCAGTTCCTGCCGCTCCCATCCGATTCCGGTAAGCTGGTTGTACTTGCTGCAATGATGGCCCCTGTATCCTCATACTGATGAATTTTTAAGGTCAAAGCTGAACGGATGACATACGACTGGTAAAAACCGGCAATCGTAGAATGTTTGATCCAGGTCCGCCAGTATTTAATGGTTTCCCTTAAAAAGCGCTCTGCAGTGCTGATAATGGGTGCATCCAGTTCATGCCCGTAAGTCAGTATCAGGTATTTGGGCTCATTCAAAGCAAAATATTTCTCATCTTCAATATAGCTTAATGAGATATTGGTGCTCAGTTGCATATCCTCATCATCCCCATTAAATTCAATGTGGTTGCTGCCTCTGCTGCCCTTTTGTTTTTTACGCCCATATTCATATACCGGCTTACATCTCACCCTTATCCTGGGGTTACCTTCCAGGGGCTCTATTTTTCTGATCAGCATCAGGGGTTTATAATACCGTTCAAACTGATAAAAACGGGGGGCAAAGTCCATCACCCTGTATTTTCCTTCCGGATTGCTTATTTCGGTACAAATGACATTGGTATTTTCCAGATAATACTGCCGCGATATATACTCACCAGCTGGTAATACGGAAAATTCCCCGCCTTTTTCTTTATCCAGCAAGCCCCCAAATACAAAGCTGCTGTCAAACCTTGGCCAGCAAAGCCAGTCTACATTTGTATTTTTATTGATGTGGGCAAGATAAGCGCAATTTCCAATAATTCCCGTTTGGTAGGTGTGTCTCTCAGTCATACATTATAGCTATTGTTTCTTATATCAACAGCATTTATAATGATTTGTTGAGCAAAATGCAATTTTACCAGGCTGGGTAATTTATTTTGAAAATAAAATTATTTGATAAAACTGTTATACAAGCTGTTCACTGTTGCCCTTAATACATCGTTAAAACCCCTGGTATAGGTAGGATTACAGCCATTGGTAATCACCACAATTCCAAATTTTTCATCAGGCTGAAAAAACATAGCACTATACAGGCCATAAGCAGAACCTGTATGCCCCTTCATGACTTTGCCGGGTATCATATCTGCTGTAGTCAATATGGCCAAACCATAACCTTCCTCATCAGATACTTTGGTCTGCATAATTTTAGCACTCTTTTTTGAGATGATCCTGCCTCCTTTATATTTTCCAAGGTTCATGTGCATGGTCATGTATTTTGCCAGGTCCGTCGCCGAAATTTTCATTCCTCCTGTCGGAGAAAATATGGGGGTACTGTACCCCATTATATAATTCCTGATGTCCTCACTCCTCGGGGCATAAGCCAAAGGTGCTGCATTGAATTTCCGGGCTGCAGCATCATATTCATACAAGGTGGCAAAACGGCTGGCATCCAGCGAGTCTACACAATACCCGCCATATAAACCCAGGCGGTCTAAAATATGGTGTTTCACATACTGATCGAAACGCTCACCAGAAAGTTTTTCTATTACAGCCCCAACCATGTTGTAGTTCAGGTTACAATATCTGTATCCTTTTCCGGGTTCATAGTTGTTATAACATTTTGCCCAGTTCACATTTTTTTCTGGGTTAATCGCATCCAGGTTAAAATAACCTTCGCTGTCGTTGATGCTCGAGGTATGGGACATGACCATTTTCAGGGTAATTACCGTATTCGGATATTTTGGGTTTCTGACTTTAAAACCTACAAGGTCACTAAAGTCATCATCTAATGATACCTTTCCGGCATCCACAAACTGTAGAATAGAAGTTGCAGAAAATGATTTTGAGATCGAAGCGATCCTGAAGATATCCCTGTTTTCAAGCAGTGTATTTTTCTCTATATCTTTTAGCCCAAAGGAGTTGCTGTATATCAGTTCCCCTTTTTTTACCACTGCTACAGAAAGTCCTACAACTTCCAGCTTTTTCATGATGCTTTTTAATTCAGCTTCTGCTTCAGCAGTTTTTACCTGGGCAAGGCCAGAAAAAGTAGTGCATATCGTCAGAACAACTATCAGGTAATATTTTAAAGAGGTTATTGTAGTCATGGCTTAATGGTGTTAAGCCATGAAGATACATATTTTGAACAAATGCTTATGCATACAAAAGCCCTATGCTTAACATAGGGCTTTTTTTGGGTTGTTGTATGCTGTGCCTGCCCTACGCGGATCACCCACTCACAGGACTTTTTTGTCAGGATGTCTTGCAACTATTACCTATAACAATTTAGCAAATATGTAGTTTGGATTTGTGATAATTTTATTAACAAATTAACAATTCGCTGTCTTTTTTATATATCTGTTTCATAATGAATAATTTAATAAAACAGGCCCTTCTATAAAATTTATCTGATATAAGTTATATTTGTAGCGAGGTAATCATTAAAACCTAATTATATGGCAACTTTAATCAGCTTAGTCACTTTATCGGCAATCATCATTGTAACCGCATTTTATCTTACATTCAGGAAAAAGAAAGAAACCAGCGGACATTAATACCCCCGCTGTTAACTACTTCGTTTGCCTTTCAACAGCATGTCTATGGCATGGGCAAGCGTACCTGCTTTAATCACCTCACCTGAATTCACAAAATAGATTTCATCTGCATTTTCTATAGTGTTTAAGCGGTGTGCAATGATCACCAGGGTGGTTTCTTTTGGTAGTTTCTTCAGAATATCACTTAGCAATTGCTCCGTAACCGTATCTATGTTTGCAGTGGCTTCATCAAGAATAAGTAATTCCGGGTTTCGCAATACTGCTCTCATAAAAGCAATCAGCTGTTTTTGGCCCAGACTAATGC
Organism: Pedobacter sp. AK017; assembly: GCF_014200825.1. Taxonomy (NCBI): domain Bacteria; kingdom Pseudomonadati; phylum Bacteroidota; class Sphingobacteriia; order Sphingobacteriales; family Sphingobacteriaceae; genus Pedobacter; species Pedobacter sp. AK017. The sequence goes on along the minus strand of NZ_JACHCW010000019.1, from coordinate 11,412 downwards.
TGTCAGAATTGGAAGCAATTTCTGTTTCCAGCCCTTTGTCAAATAAAGCAAGGATACCCTCCAGATGAGCTTCCTTGATCACCTGTTCAAGCTGCGCATTGCTATAATCCGCATAAGCTTTGTTGCTATATAAGATATTATCTTTTACCGTGCCCGTAAAAAGAAATGGTTCCTGTAAAATGAAGCCGATCTTATTGCTGCGTTCTGCGGCAGTATATGATCGGATGTCCTTTCCGTTTAACAGCACTGTCCCTTTAGTGGTATCGTACAAACGGGCCATCAATGACGCTGTAGTGGTTTTACCACCACCGGTTGGCCCGATAAAAGCATAGGTCTTACCTTTTTGAAGCTCGAAACTGATATTGTGCAGTATTTCCTGACTACCGGCATACGAAAAATGAACATTTCTGAAGCTCAACAGTGCATCCGAAGTTTTTTCAGTGCTGTCCGTAATTACCTGCAGGTCATTTTCAAGCGATAAGATCTGGGAAATCCTGTCCCAGGCCGCCAAAGCCACCTGGAAACTGCTCCATAATGCGGCCAGCTGACGTAGCGGGTTATAGAAATTAACGGCATAAGACAGATAGCTGATCAGCAGACCGATAGTAAATTCACCTATTGCAATCAGATGGATGCCATATATCAATACCACCAATTGCGCAAGGCTGGAAAACAACCCAAATACGGGTATAAAAATGGTATTTGCTATCCCCGCCCCAATGGCTGTCCTGTAATTTTGCTGATTGGTCTCATCAAAACGTTTTCTGAAGTAATCCCGGCGGTTAAATGCAATGATCACTTTAAAATTGTTTAAACTTTCCTGTATGCCTGCACTTAAATTACCTACACTTTTCAGGTTCAGCGCATTTTTACTTTTTACCCAGGCAGATACCAATGCGGTAAATAGCAATATAAACATAGCTGGTGTAAGTGTAGCCGCCCCCAGCTTAAAATTAATCAGCAACAAAAAAATGCCCGAGCCCAGCATGGTAAAGATGCTGCTCAGAAACTGCATCAGGGACTGTGAAAAGAACTGGTTAAGTTTATCTGTATCGTTATTCACCCTCGAGATCAGATCTCCTGCTTTATTCTGACTGAAGAAAGATACCGGTAACTCCTGTAGCTTACTGAAAATTGCATTTCTAAGCGCATAAAGCGTCCGCTGTCCCACTCCCCCCATCAATTTGGTTTGCAGATAGCCCGTTGCCAGGGTAACCAGGAACATAACAAACAGCAAACCCGAGTACAGCAGCACCCCCTCATATTGTTTGGTACTGATATATGTATCTATGGTATGGCCAATAATCAGTGGAGACAACAACAACAGTGTCGAATTGATCACTATCGCTACAAAAGCAAACAAAAGATTGCGGCGCTCATCCGAAATCAGCTGTAACAACTTTTTGAGCACTGCAAATGTAGATTTCTTTTCTTCCTTACCGCTAATCTGGTTAAGATTGTAGTTCATAATTGCTGGTGCTTTGTTGTGAGTTATAAATCTGAACGTATTCGGGACTGCTTTTCATAAGTGCGGCATGGCTACCCTGAGCAATAATTTCACCCTGCATCAACAATATAACCTGATCATAATTTTCTACAGCTGCTATTTTTTGTGTAACTGAGAGTAAGGTCAATCCGGGATAATTGCGCTGTACATTTGCTAAAATACGCTGCTCTGTATGGGTATCTACCCTGGCTGTAAAATCGTCCAGCAGCAATACTTTGGGGTTTAAGGCAAGTGCCCTGGCCAGCATGATCCTTTGTTTCTGGCCACCTGAAAGGTTGCTGCCCCTTTCGGCTATTACTGTACTTAGTTTTTCCGGCAGGGCATCTATAAAATCCTTCAGTTCAGCAGTTTCTATAGCTTTTTCCAGCGCTGCGTCAGTAACCATATCGTTAAATGCTATGTTTTCACGAATGCTCATGTTAAAAATAATGCTGTCCTGAAAAACAAACCCGATCTGGTTGTGAAAAGATTCCCTAATATATTGGTTAACCGCATGGCCGTCAAATAAAATTTCACCACTATCCGGTTTAATCAGCCCTGTAAGCAAATAAAGTAATTGTGTTTTTCCGGCAGCGGTAGGTCCAATAATTGCAGTTTTTGATCCTGCCTGCAACTGAAAGGAAATGTCCTTCAATACAGGCTTTTGCCCGTAAAATACATGGATTCCCTTCATTTCCACATTACCCTTTAAAGTATGGGTAAGTTTACCGGTATCCGCTGTATTAGCCTGGTTCAGCACATGGGCAATGCGACCGTATGACGCAGTAGCCTGTGCAATTACATTACTCATAAAGCCAATTACAATAATCGGGAAAATAAGCAGGGCCAGATAACTGTTAAATGCAGCAAAATCGCCCAATGTCATGCTGTTGTTGATAACATAATGGCCACCCAATAACAAAATGGTTAATCCTGCTAAATTGGCAACAAATATGATCAGGGGTATCAAACCAGCAAAAAGGTTTAATATAGAAAGGCCCAAATCCCGGGCCCTGGTATTTGCAGATAGAAATTTAACATACTCCAGCTGCTGTGAGTTGATCACACGGATCAGGGCAGCCCCCAGTATACTCTCATTAATCACCTTATTCAGCCAGTCTATCACTTCCCTGCTTTGTTTAAAAAGTACACTTACTTTTTTGATGACAAGAAAAAAAGTGACCCCAATGATGGGTATGATAGCGATAATGGCCAGGGCAAGCTTCCAGTTAATGGTCAGCAATAAGATCGTTGCCCCTATTATGATAAAAATGGATGAAGTGATGGAAACAATGGCCTGTGATATAAACATTTTGATAGAATCCACATCAGCAGTTAGGTTGGTAAGCAGTTTTGAAGGATTGGCCTGTTCTATATAAATATTGCTTTGTCTGGAAATCTGATCGGCAAGCTTTGTCCGGAGGTCTCTGGCTACTTTTTCTGAAGCATAAGTTTGAATAATGCTCTGCAGGAAGGTAAAAAGAAAAACAAACAGGATCGCTACAGAAAATTTAATCAGAATGGAATTGAGATCAAAAGTTCCATTCGTATAAGCATCTATTCCATTGGCCACAATTTTAGGCAGCAAAAGGTTTACCCCATTGCTCAGTAATGCAAAAAGAAGCAATAAAACGATCAGCCCTTTATAGGGTTTTAGCAAACTGAAAATACCTGGTTTTTTTTGTCCGCTAGGAGATTTTTTCATGACTGGTAAAGCTATCAATTAATTGCATCGATAACAATGCCTCATCGGCCGAACAGGGATTATCGGTTCTGCCCAGGAAGTATTTCACTACCTGTTCTATCATGGGTTGCTGTACATGGGCCAAAGGATCAAATATAAAATCCTCTTCCTCACCCTGTTTGCTTAAAGTTACCTTATGGCCAAACATCGGGAAACTTATTTTTCCTTTGCTGCCAATAATTTCGCATACATCCAGTTTTTCAGCGGCTGTGAAACACCATGTACCGTTAAACAATACCCCATTTTTAAACAGGATCTGTCCGCTAACAACATCGTCAGCAGCATATAAGCCGGCCTGGTTTAAAGAAATCCCTGAAGATTTCAATACTTCACCAAAAAAATAAACCATCAGGTCCAGCTGGTGCGGGGCCAGGTCATGGAACAGGCCACCTCCCGAAACGGCAGGATCAAGCCGCCAGTTGGTAGCAGAACTTGCAATCAGGTCTGATTGATGCGGCTGGAACAACTGGAGCTGAACAATACTCACGTCGCCGATAACTTTTTCATCTATCAGCGATTTGATCTTTAAAAACATGGATTGCTCGCGCCGGTAATGTGCTACGCTCAGTTTAACCTGATGCTGCTCGGCAGCAGCTTTCATTCTCAGTGCAGCTTCAGCATTCATGGTCATCGGCTTTTCTACATAAACCGGTTTTCCTGCTGCCAATGCCATTAAAGTATATTCTTCATGTTGCAAAGGGGGTGTAGCTATATAAACAGCATTTACTTCAGGATCGTTAATGAGTGCAGCTGCATCGTTGTACCACCTGGGCACTCCATGCCTTTTTGCATAATCCATGGCTTTTGTGCCATCTCTGCGCATCACTGCTACCAGTGAGGAATGGACCACCTTGTTAAATGCAGGCCCGCTTTTGACTTCAGTAACGTCACCACAGCCAATGATCCCCCATTTAATCTCGTCAGTTGCATTTATTCCCAACATATTCCATATTTTTTCTATGAAGTAGTTAGGCTTATCGTTCATTTGATCACTTAATGATATCTCCATTCCAACTACTGCTTTTCCAATTTAAAGGCGTACAACCGTCTATTTAAGACTTTGATAAACAATGTAATTTACGATCGTAAATGTCTCGAAATAAATTCTTATAAACAAAAAAGGAAAGAAAATTGTTAATTTATGTATCAGAAACTGATCGTAGTTTCATCATCTATAAAAAATGTTAAATCAACATCTTATGAAAAAGTTATTTTTTACACTTATTCTTGGAGGTACTGTAGCATTTGGAGCAAATGCACAGATACAAAAAGGAAATGTAATGATGGGGGCCAATCTCTCCAACATCAGTTTTGGTTTAGATAAACCGAATGCCTTCACCTTTAATGTTAGCCCCAAAGCAGCCTGGTTTGTGCAGGACGGACTTGCATTTGGTGGTGAGGTAAACCTCGGACTGGCCACACAAAAAGGATCGGGAACAGATTTTAGCTATGGAGTAAGTGCCCTGGGTAGATATTATGGTGAAACAGGTGCCAACGAATTGGTTAAAAGCTCAAGGTTTTTTGGCGAAGCTACTGTAGGGATACAAGGATATAATCCTTCCGGCGGTGGCAGTACTAATGGATTGGGCTTTAGTTTTGGCCCCGGTTTTACTTATTTCGTAACTCCTACTATCGGGTTGGAAGCTTTGCTCAAATACAATGGTGTTGTTGGTTTTGGTTCAAGTGTTTATGCCCATAACCTGGGTGTTGGTGTTGGTTTCCAGATTTATTTACCCGGAAAAAGCACTGCAAGAAAAGTGCAGCGTGACATGAACCAATAAACAGGTTTAGTGTAAAATAAAAAAACGGGGTCCGGTTGGTCCCCGTTTTTTTTTGGCAAGTTATATCCCTTCTGAATTAGCGGTTATAGGCAGCAAAGTGTAGAAGAAGTCTACAATTAAAAATCTATATGAAATTCATAATATATTATTAATTAGATAGTTAAATGTTTTTTCTCATTTCTGGCATCATTATGAAACCTATACCAGATATAATTAACAAGAATTATTAATTGAAAAAATAAGTTATGAAAAAGATCATTTTATCAGCAGCCTTTTTAGCATTAGCAGGATTAACCACAGTAAAAGCAACTGAAGTAAAAAACAACGTACCGGTTGTGGCTTATCAGGACAGTACTACCAAAACCCCGGTTGAGCTGAAAGACCTTCCGGAAGCAGTTCAAAAAACACTGCAGTCTGAGCCGGTTAAAGCATGGACACCAACGGAAGCATTTTTAGTAACCAATGCCGATAAAACCTCATACTATCTGATCAACGTTAAAAAAGAAGCCGAAACCGGTTCTCTTAAAATAGATAAAGACGGTAAGGTTGTTCAATAACCTGAAGGATGTTAGATCCCTATGAATACAATCAGTACAAAAAGCCGGAGCAATCCGGCTTTTTGCATAAAAATTCATATTTATTTGCATTATTCAAATTAATACGTACATTTGTCCTGAGAGCGTTAATTTAACGGGGGTAAGTCTTAGGACCTATCCCCGTTTCTTTTTATCCCCCCTCTTCTCCCGAAGGCTTTTTCAACAGTTTACCTGCTGGCTCCGGTTTTCCAAAATCCGGGTTGCCATCTTTGTTCCATTTAAACTTTTGCATCATGATATCACGTTCCCAGCCCGGCTTTGTGCTACGCTTGGTATGGTAAATCATCCACCATTCCTTCCCGTCTGGCGAAGTGGTAAAACTCGCATGCCCCGTGCCATGAACTGTATGGGTACCCTGAAATACAGGACCGGATTTCAGCCAGTTGGCAGCATCCAGGAGTGATCTGGCCGGATCCTTTAAACGGAGCTGTCCAAGTCTGTATTCAGGTGTCCAGGATTCACGGGTAGAGTAAATGATAAAAACCTGTCCCTTATGCAGTAAAAACTCGGGGCCTTCGTTCAGGTTCAAAGGGCCTCCCTGTTCCCATGGCTGTTCGGGGCCCGATAGTTTAACCCGTTTTGAACTGATCGTCCAGGGATTGCTCATCTCTGCAATATAAAGCTGCTGCGATGTTTTATCTGTATCCATATTTTTTTCCCATCCTGACCATACTGCATAGAGTTTGCCCTTTATACTGGCTACATTTACATCAATTGCCCATATCGTACCACTCGGATCATTCTTATCTACACCTGTCTGTAATAATCCCCGGTCTATATATTGTCCCTGCGGATCATCAGAAACCGATTCCAGTACACCAGAGCGCTGATGGATATACGGCGCTCCCTTTTTTCTGCCCGCGGCATAATAAATATACCACCTGTTGTTCATGTGATGCAATTCAGGAGCCCAGATCTGGGTCGAATTCCAGCCGGTATCCGGGGCTGTCCATACTGTTATTTTGCTGCCGGGCTCCGTAAGTTTCAGTGATCTGCAAACCGAAATCCCTTTACTGTCCACGTTCCCGTTGCTCAGGCAGGTATAATAATATTTTCCCGATTTAATTACCCAGGGATCTGCCCCCGCTGCTATCGGGTTTTTAAACATCCCTTTTAAGGTATCCGGTAATTCATTTTTACCCTCATCTGCAGCGGTATATCCGCTTAAGGTGGCCAGCATGCAGCAGGATGTAGCCATAAACAACCAGCTTCCTATTCTTCTTTTCATTACTTCTGTATTTTTTTATAACGCAGTAAGGCCTCCGCATAATAATAATCTGCATAGGTAAGTGGCACATCCACTTCAGATTTCCCAGGCAGGTGACCTACACTTTTGGTTAGCAGGAAACCGCTGTTTTCTCCGTATAAAGACTGATAAGGAGGTTTTGACAGTGAACGGATCATGAGTTCAGCGGCCGAAACGTATTGATCAGCCAGTACCTTATCAGTATAGCCGGCCAGTTCCAGCAAAGCCGATGCAATCAGCGAACCGGCAGAGGCATCTCTCGAAGCATCCGGAATATTCGGTGCATTGAAATCCCAGTATGGAATTTTATCTGCAGGCAGCTTAGGGTTGTCAAGTATAAAGCCAGCTATCTTTTTGGCCAGTTCCAGGTACCTGGTGTCTTTAGTTTCCCGGTACATCACTGTATAACCATATAGGCCCCAGCCCTGTCCCCTTGCCCAGGCAGAATCATCTGCATAGCCCTGCACCGTTTGTTTTTTACGTACGGCACCGGTATTGCCGTCGTATATCACCAGGTGATAGGAACTGAAGTCGGGCCTGAAATGATTTTTCATCGTAGTATTGGCATGCGTAACTGCTATGTCGTAAAAAGATTTGTCACCTGTTTCTTTAGCTGCCCAGAACAACAGTTCCAGGTTCATCATATTGTCAATGATCACCTTAAATTCGGATGGGTCTTTAGAGTTCCAGGAACGGATACAGCCCACTTTGGGGTTAAAACGACTGGCCAGGGAACGGGCACTGTTAATCAGGATCTGCTTATAGGCCGCTGATGGTTTCAAACGGTTGGCATTTCCAAAACTGCAGTACATCATAAAGCCCAGGTCATGCGTGCTTTTGTTAAACTGTTCTTTTTCCAAAAGCTTTAATCGGTTTAGGGCCTCGGTATACAGTACCGGGTCTTTGCCCAGTTCATACAGGTACAAGAGCGTACCCGGATAAAATCCGCTGCACCACCAGTCAGAATTGCTGGTCACCAGTTTCCCGTTTTTATCCAGGCTACGTGGCAGTTTATCTGCAGGGATCTGCTTCATAAAGTATTTATACTGTTCTTCTGCAGCTTTAATGTCTTTATCAACAATTTGCGCAAGGTCATTGCTGTTTTGGTTCGCTTTACGGACACCACATCCCCCTATCGCAAAGGAAACTGTGGTCAGTACAAGCAGGCTTTTTAAAATCAGGTTTCTTTTCATTGAAATTTTTATTTGTGTGTTTATTATTTACTAAAATACTACTCTCGGGCATGGTCTGTTGTTACATCCAAACCTTTCCAGATCTTTTTTGCCGTCCAGTCGGCATCAGGCCCCTTCCAGAAAGGGTCATCAGCCGGTAAGCCCAACATCAAAAAGGCTTGCGAGCATAAATATAAGCTTCCTGTCGAAATATATTCTTCACCAACGCCGGGCTGATATCCATATAGCCCTATACGTAGCCATCCGGCCTCGTCAAAGGTGCCTGGTGCTTCTACCTGCCTCCTGATCAGGGTATACAAGGCAGCTCTTATCTGCTGGGGCAACAGCTCTTTTGGCAGGTTTTTCCGCAATACGGCCTGTGCCAGGCTCTGGAAAGCGCCAAACCTGTAGGCCAGGGAACGCCCGATGGGCGGATAAGTCCCTTCCGGAGAAATCAACCTTTCCTGCACTTCTGCGTAGCGGTTTGCCCTGTTGTTTACCAGGTCAAATGTTCTTTTATCTATACTTTTTCGCCCGGCCAAAACAGCGCATACATCAACCAGCATAGGCTGGATCACAAAGCTGTTGTAATAATCCCAATGGAAATTAGGCCCGTCACCATAAGCACCATCACCCTTATACCACAGCATATGCGATTTCAGTGCATAATCAATGCGCATCCTGTCACCCGAGTTGTCAAATTTTAACAAGGCTGCTTCAATTGTTGCACTAAACATCAGCCAGTTGCTGTAGGATGGGATAATGGCTCTAGACGATTTTAAGGCAGCAATTACATTGGCCCTGGTTTTTTCGTCCAGCGGTTCCCACAACTGCCCGGGTGCTCTCAGCAATGCCTGGGCAAAAAAAGCAGCATCAACCAGCGGCTGCCCGCCTTTATTGAAATTCATAAAATCCGGCCCTTCGGGATCTGTCGCATTGTGGATTCCTTTTCTGGCCAGTTCTATGTATTTTTTTCGCAGCAGGCCCTCTTCTGTTTTATCGGGTCCCAGTTCCAGCCAGGGGGCCATGCCCGCCAGTAAACGCCCAAAAGCCTCCAGGTAAGTATAATTTTTTCTGCCCTCTGTTTTTGCCTCAACAGGCATTAGCTCTTTTAATTTATTCTGGCTCAATGCCTTCAATACCGGATCTGCAATTTTACTTAAGGTATTTACCAGGTATTTTCTTTGTTGCTGCCCCGCGTCCGGAGCAGCTAGCCGGGCGGCAAAAGCATCGGGCTTTGCTACGCCCATCATCAGGAACAGTGCTACGGTCAGGCTCCAATTTTTCTTCATCTGTGTATCTTTTAATTTTACCATCCCGGATTTTGGATCAGTGCGGGCATTTTCGAAATTTCTGTCTGGGGGATAGGCAATACATACATGGCAGGCCTGAAATTGTGCTTGCGTACAGGTGTAAGCGCATAGGTATAAGTACTGCCCGATTTGGTGATCTTTATGCCCTGGGTGGTCACATTATCAGTTTGCTCCGCAATCTTCCAGCGGCGCACATCCCAGAAACGGTGTTCTTCAAAAGCCAGCTCTACCCTTCTCTCATTCTGTATCACCGCGCGCATCTCTTCCTGGCTCATGTTCGCTTTTAAGCCGTACAAGCCATCAGTACCCGCTTTTATCCCTGCCCTGTCTCGGATCTCAATAAGTTTAGGATAAGCCTTACTGGTTTGCCCGCTTTCATTAATGGCCTCTGCATAATTCAGCAGTATCTCTGCATAACGGATCATGGCATAGCCTCTCTGTGTAGTAGCTGTACCATTTGCGCTTACATTTTCATCACACATTTTACGGCAATAATATCCTGTGGATGAACCGGAATACGGCGTTTTGATAGAGATGCTGTCCATGGTACCGCCCGCACCTATAAAAGTATATACCGGGTCTTTCCGGTTGGTAGTCTTGTTAAACCAAAGGGCCCCATTGTAAATAACGGTATAACCCATGCGGGGGTCACGGTTGCTGTATGGGTTTGCTGCATCATAACCCTGTGGGTTGGATGGCGATTTCAGGTCGGTCGCAATCGGTTTCCCATTGATCGTCCCAAAATCGTTCACCAGGTTCTGAGTAGGCGATGAATACCAGTTGCCACCTCTTGATGGTGGATTGTAGAAATTTTCAAGGTCTTTATTGTTCGGCTTTAGCTGGGCAAAGATGAACTCGGGATTGGGGGCACGTGTTAAAAATACCTTGCTGAAACCTAAACCTGGTGTACTGTTGTCTTTCATCAGCGCATATTGGTTCAGGTTGATCACATCTTCTGCAGCTTTTGCAGCATCCGCCCAGCGACTCAGGCTGGCCGCAGGATAACTTACCAGGGCTGCTTTTACCGGGTCTGAAGTGATGGCCCCACCATTAAAAAGCGGACTGGCGGCATATAACAGTATCCTCGATTTTAAGGACAATGCCGCACCTCGTGTTACCCTGCCATAATCCCTTTCCGGGTAATCATCAACCAGTGGCAAGGCAGCTGCAATCTGGTCTAGCTCCTTAACCAGGTAGTCTACCGATTCTGCGTAGGTATTTCTAGGTACATTTACTTCGTCGTTGGCTTCAAATATTTTATCACCTATAATGGGCACACCACCAAAAGTTTTCACCATCATAAAGTAATACCAGGCCCTTAAAAAGCGGGCTTCGGCCTTGGTCCTTGCCTTAAGGGCGGCCGACAAAGGTGATCCCTCTGCTTTTTGCAGGTAAATGTTGGCCCGCCTGATGTTGGCATAACCGGTAGTCCATACATCTGCAAAAGGAACATTATTGGCATTAAAGGTGGCATAAACTACAACAATGGTTTTTTCCGTGCCACCAATATTGCGGTATTCCGCCTCATCGCAGGTCTGTTCCAGGTTTCCCTTGCTGTCCCAGCGGCTTTTGGAATAACTGGCATGGATATCTGAATAAATCCTTGCCAGAAAATCCATGGTACGCGCACTATCGGCAAATACACTTTCTTCTGTAAATGCCGAATCATCTTTGTTATCCAGAAAATCACCCGATTTTTTACAGGCCGATATGGCCAGAAGAAGGGTCAGTAAATAGCATATCTTTTTCATGATTCTGATTTTATAATTTAAAAGGAGAGCATTAATCCAATATTGTATATTCTTTGCGGCGGATAAGGGTATTTGTCTCCACCGGAAGAGGCTTCGGGGTCTAGCTGGTAGCGTTTATCGATCTTCGACCAGGTGATCAGGTTGTAGCCATTGGTATAGATCCTGGCCGACTGCATCCTTAACCTTTTGACCATACCCTGGGGCAAACTGTAACTGAGTTCGGCCGATCTTAACCTGAGGTAATCACCCGGTACCAGCCAGTAGGTAGAAGGATAATCGGTAGAGCTGTTCAGGCCGCCAATGATGGAGGACAACCTCGGGTA